>NZ_JBZSYN010000032.1:0-37213 GCF_058622915.1 Thermohalobaculum sp.
GCGATCGGCGTGTCCGGCCTGGCCTTCGCGGGCGAGGCCAAGAGCCCGAAGCTCCTGAGCGATGCGCAGATGGAGAAGGTCGTGGCGGGTGCCGTGGGTACGTACGTGCTGTATAATTACGGCAATGCTCCCGAGACTAATGTTGGCCTCCTCGATATACCCGCTCTCGGCACCTGCATAATCCCCTACGCCGGGCATGCTAATGGCTTTGCAGGAAGCGGTGCGACTTCTACCATACCCTGCGACTGACACTCGGTCGCGGCGCAGGGCGCCGTGCCCCGGCTCGCCTCGACGGCGGATGCGGAAAGGGCGGCTGCGGCCGCCCTCTTCACTTGCGCCGGGCGGGCGTGGCGGCGGGGCGGATCAACCGACAGTTGTTTGTGGTGGCGCGGATACGCGTTTCAATTAAAAATATTCCGCTACGTTGAAGTTGCCGCCCGGCAACACTGTGGCAATACTGCCGCATGCCGTCATGATTATTTCAAGAACACGTGAGCGGGACAGGGTTTCGGTGCGCAGGCCTCTCGTGTTACGCAGGCAATTCTTGCTGCAAGCACCGATCCGAGGAGGTACCCGGACATGAAGCTGTTTACAGTGACTCTCGCTGCGGCCGCACTCGGTATGACCGGCTTTGCGTATGCGGGCGATGCCGGCGGCCACGTCGCCACGATGAAGGCGCCCACCCTGTTGACGAATTCCCAGATGGCCAACGTCGTCGCGGGCAATCTCTACAACCCCGTCAATTCAAACGAACTGTTCGAGGTTTACTTCTTCGAAGCAGCTCCTGAAGCGTCTTACTACACCGTCGTGGCGGGCAGTGCGGATCAGACCGTGGCGCCTCCGCTGCCGCCCGATCAGGGCATGTGCAACGGCGCGTCGGGGCTCAGCGGCGGGTGTAACGGCCTACTCTAAGGCGGACGAACGCGGCAATACCAGCATCCACGGGCGGGGCCGCGGCCTCGCCCGTTCTGTTGTCGTGGGCGGCTTCGGCCGCGCTCTTTTTTCGCCAGGCGGGCGGCGGGGCGGTCTGGATAAACCGCGAGTTGTTTTCACCGGTGCGCATATGTGTCTTGGTTGAAAATACTTCGCTGCCATGAAGTTGCCGCCCGGCAGCGACGTGGCGATACTGCCGCGTGGCGGCATGATTATTTCAAGAACATGTGATCGGGGCAATATTCCGGCTCGCGGCCGCCCGTGCTAGGCAAGTTTACTGCAAGCACACATCCGAGGAGGAACCGGACATGAAGCTGTTCACAGTGACTCTCGCCGCGGCCGCACTCGGTATGACCGGCTTTGCGTATGCAGGCGGGACGGGCGACCACGCCGCCACGATCAAGGCGCCCACCGTGATGACGAATGCCCAGATGGACAAGGTCGTGGCGGGATCCTACGCGCCGCAGACGACCGAGACCGATACCCTGGTCCCCCCGAACGGGCCGTACCGGGCTGTCGGGGACGTGACGGCGGACCGGCCGTTGACGACCAACCAGCCTGACTCCAATAGCGCGGCTTTCTGCCTCAGTGGCTCTACCTGCTGAGGGGTCCGGCAACTTGCCGAGGGGGCGGTTTCGGCCGCCCCTTCCTTTTGGCAGGCAGGACCTGCTGCGGCGCGGCGCAGGCCGGGGGTGACGGGCTCGGGCGGCAAAACAGTCACAGCCGGCGCGTGCGACGGCGCGGGCGCTAGGCAGGGGGCGCCGTCTGGGCTAAACAATTGAGGCAACAGGCTCGCGGCAAGGCACGGCGCCGAACGCCGTCGAGGCAGACGACGAGGCAGGCATGCGAAGAGCAGTGGCAGCCGCGCTCGGCTTGCTCCTCCTCACGGGGGTGCCGGCGCACGGCTTCGTCACCTCGCTCAAGGAGATTCGCGATCGCGGCGTCGTCATCCAGAAATGGGACACGAGCTGCGGCGCCGCGGCCATGGCCACGGTGTTCACCTATACCTTCCACGACCCGGTGACCGAGCGCCAGGTCGCCAGCGGCCTGTTGCGCCAGACCAAGCCCCTGAAGGTGCGCTACCGCGGCGGCTTCTCCATGCTCGACATGAAGCGCTATGCCCAGGAGCGCGGCTACAAGGCGATCGGCTTTCAGGACCTGAGCTTCAACGACGTGCGCTATTTCGACGGCCCGATCGTGCCGATCAACTTCCACGGCTACCACCACTACGTGGTGATCAAGGGGGTGTCCCCCGATGGCGAGGTGCACATCGCCGACCCCGCCTTCGGCAACCGCACCATGTCGCGCAAGCACTTCGAGGAGGTCTGGATGAACGGCATGGCGTTCGTGATGCTGAAGGGCAAGAAATGAGGGCCGCCCTGATCCTGGCGGCGCTGGCGCTGGCCGCGCCCGCCCCCGCCTGGGCCGCCGGCGAGAGCACCGCCGGCCAGCCTGCCGCCGACAAGACCGCCACGCAGAAAGGCGCGGACAAGACATCGGGCGGCAAATCGGTCGAGGAGCTCAAGGCCGAGCTGGCGGCGCAGCAGCAGATCAACGCCCTGCTCAAGCAGCGCATCAACACGCTGGAGGCCGAGCTCGCCAGCACCAACGGCGCCGCCCAGCCGGCCCCCGCGGCCAAGCCCTCGCCGCCGCCGCCCGCCGGGCCCGGCACCGAGGAGCAGCAGCGGGCGCTGGAGCGCGCGCTGGTGCGCCGCGGCACCGCGGTGCTGCCGCCCTGGAAGGTCGAGATCGCGCCCGGCTTCGCCTGGACGCACACCGGCAGCAACAGCGCCCACACGCGGCAGGACCTCTATACCGGCTCGCTCGACGCGCGCGTCGGCCTGCCCGGCGGCTGGATGCTGGGTGCGGTCGCCCCGTTCGGCTATCGCGACGTGCAGGGCGTGGGCGACAACACCGGCCTGGGCGATGTCAGCCTGGCGGTGTGGAAGAGCCTGATGGTGCAGAACGGCACCTGGCCCTCGATCGTGGCCAGCCTGCAATACACGGCACCGACCGGCGAGGACTTCACGGACAGCAACGTGCCGATCGGCTCGGGCTTCCACCAGATTGCCGGGTCGATCTCGGCGCTCAAGACCATCGATCCGATCGCCTTCTTCGGCAACGTCTCCTATGCGCATGCCTTCGAGCGCAGCTTCAACGGCGCAGAGCGCCAGCCGGGCGACACCATCGGCTTCGGCGTCGGCGCCAGCCTGGCGGTGACGCCGGCAATCTCGATGACCGCGGCGTTCAACTTGTCTTTCGTCAGCGACTACCAGATCGACGGCCCGAAGATAGGCGGCACGTCGGCCACGCTGGGCACGTTCCAGCTGGGCACCGGCATCCTGCTGACGCGGGGGGTGTTCCTGAGCCTGACCGGCGCCGTGGGCATGACCGACGACACCCCCGACCTGTCGTTCGGCGTGTCGCTGCCGATCCGCTTCTGAGCGGCGGGGCGCCAGCGCCGGATCCGGGGAGGGCGCGATGCAGACCATCGCCGCGTACCTGGCCGCCGCGCTGGCCGAGATCGCCGGCTGCTTCGCCTTCTGGGCCTGGCTGAGGCTGGGCCGGTCGGCCTGGTGGGTGGCGCCGGGGATGGCCTCGCTGGCGCTGTTCGCCTTCCTGCTGACGCGGGTGGATGCGCTGGCCGCGGGGCGCGCCTATGCCGCCTATGGCGGGATCTACATTGCCGCCTCGCTGGGCTGGCTGTGGCTGGTCGAGGGCGTGCGGCCGGACCGCTGGGACCTGGCCGGCGCCGCGCTGTGCCTGGCCGGCGCCGCGGTCATCCTGGGCGGGCCGCGCTGAGCGCCCGTTGCCGGCGGGGCCGCGGGCGCTAGCTGCTGGCGGGAGGGCCAAGCAACCGGGAAGGAGACGGCGATGAAGCGCCATGCGACGGCAGTCTGGCAGGGCACGCTGAAGGAGGGCGGCGGCACGCTCGAGACCCAGAGCGGGGTGTTGAGGAGCCAGCGCTATTCCTTCGCCTCGCGCTTCGAGGACGAGCGGCCGAGCGGGGCGACCAACCCCGAGGAACTGATCGCGGCGGCCCATGCGGGCTGCTATGCCATGCAGCTCTCGGCCTTCCTGGCCAACAACGGCACGCCGGCCGAGCGGCTGGAGGCCCGGGCGGTGGTCGAGCTGGTGCCGGGCAAGGGCATCACCGGCAGCGCCCTGACGCTTGAGGCCAAGGTGCCGGGGATCGACGGAGAGGCGTTCAAGGAGCTGGCCGAGAAGGCCAAGCGCGAGTGCCCGGTGTCGCAGGCCCTGGGCGCGATCGAGGTGACGCTGAAGGCGTCGCTGGTCTAGGGGCGGACGTCGCGGGAGGCGGGGCGCGGGGGGCCGGGTCGCTGGGGCCGGGGCGCTGGGGCCGGGGCGCTGGGGCCGGGGCGCGGACCGGCGAGGCGGAGGAACGCGCCCGGGCGGCCGGGAGCGATCCGGCGTGCCGGGGCCCGGCCTGAGGCGGCTCAGCCGGGTCCGGCGGGCGCGTCGCCTTCCAGCGTGATGCGCCACATCTCGCGGCGCCGGCCGTCATAGTCGTTGATGGCGCAGTGCTGCGACGAACGGTTGTCCCAGATCACCACGGTGCCGGGCGTCCAGCGCACGCGCGCGGTGAGCTCGGGCCGGGTCTGGTGGTCGAACAGGTAGTCGAGCATCGGCGCGCTTTCCTGGGGCGTCAGCTCGGCAAACGCCACCGTGTGCGAGCGGTTGACGAACAGCGCCGGGCGCCCGGTCTCGGGATGGCGGCGCACCGCGGGGTGGGTGGCGGTGAGCACCTCGCCCGCGCGCTCGGCCGCCTTCATCGAGCCGGTGGCCAGGTGCGCGCCGCGCAGCGCCGCGGCGTTCTTGGCCGAGCTGGAGATGCCGTGGAGCCCGCGCAGGATCGCCTTCATCCCGTCCGACAGCGTGTCATAGGCTTGGTACTGGCAGGCGAAGATGGTGTCGCCGCCGGCGGGCGGGGTGTCGACCGCCATCAGCATGGTCGCCTTGGGCGGGCGGGCCTTGTAGGTGGTGTCCGAGTGCCACATGCCGCCGAAGTTCGAGGTCTGGTGCGGCTCCTTGATGATGGTGGTGATCTCGGGGTGGCCCTCGAGCCCGGTGGCGAAGGGATAGGGGATCGGCGTGCCGAAGCGCCGCGCCACCGCGAGGTAGTCGACCGAGGAGAGGTGCTGGTCGCGGAACACCAGCACCTGGTGGGCGAGGAAGGCCGCGTGCACCGCGGCGAAGCCGGCGTCGCCGAGGCGGGCGAGGTCGATGCCGGCGACCTCGGCGCCGAGCGCGCCGGAGATGGGCGTGACGGTGAGTCCTGCGGGCCTGCGCTGCATCGGCGTCGCCTTTCCGGGTCGCCTTTCCGGCCGGCGGGGCGCGCGCGCCCCGGTTTCTTATGAGACCGGAGCGCGGGGAGGCAAGTCAATGGCGTTGCCCCGGCATCCGGCCGGCCGACCCCTGCCCGCCCGCGAAGACGCTTGGCGATGGCGCCTGGCGATGGCGCCTGGCGATGGCGCCTGGCAATGACGCTTGGCAATGACGCTTGGCAAGGCGCGCCCGGCCGCCTTAGCCTCGCGCCCCGACGGCCGGGCCGCGCCGGCCACCAGCACGAAGCACGAAGGCGGATCATGCCCCCACGACAGCCCCCACGACAGCCCCCCGGCCGGCCGACCCCGCCCGACCCCGGCGCCGCCGGGCTGGTGGCGGCGTTGCGCCGGGCGGACGCGCTGTTCCGCGCGGGAAGGCTGGCCGAGGCGACCGCGGCCTACGGCGCAGTGATCCGCACCGCGCCGGGCATCGCCGAGGCGCACAACAACCTGGGCGCCGCGCTGAACGCCGCGGGCAAGCGGCGCGAGGCCGCCGAGAGCTGGCGCCGCGCCGTGGCGCTGCGGCCCGGCTATGCCGTGGCGCGCGCCAACCTGGGCGCCGCGCTGGTCGAGCTGGGCGAGGAGGAGGCCGGGCTGGAGGAGCTGGCCGGCGCCTGCCTGGCCGAGCCCGGCAATGCGGCGCTGCGCGAGCGGCTGGTCTCGGGGATGGCCGCGGCTGCGCCGGCGCGCGCGGGGCCCCGGCTGGCCCGGGCGCTGGCGGCGCTGGGCGAGGATGCGGGCGTCGACCTGCAACGGCTGGCCCGGGCGGGTGCGGCGCTGCTGCGGGCGGCGCCCGACGAGATCGGCGCGGCGCTGGCCGAGCCCTTCTTCCGCGCGCTGATGAGCGACGCGCTGTTGCCCGACGCGGGCGTGGAGGGGCTGCTGGCCGGGCTGAGGCGGGACTGGCTGGCCGATACCCCCGCCGACGCCGAGGCGGTCGCGACCGTGGCGCTGCAGGCGCAGATGGGCGAGTGGGCCTGGGCCGAGACGGCCGAGGAGCGCGCGCGGCTGGAGGCCACGCCGCCCGAGGCGACCGACCCGCGCGATATGGGGCTCCTCGTCCACGCGCTCTACCGCCCGCTGGGCGCGCTGCCGCAGGTCGAGGCGCTGGCCGAGGGCGTGGCCGCGCTGCCGCAGGGGCCGCGTCGCACGCTGATGCGCCGCGCGCTGGTCGAGCCGCGCGAGGAGGCCGAGCTTGCAGCCGGGCTGCCGGCGCTGACCGCCATTGACGACGCCACCTCGCAGCAGGTGCAGGCGCAGTACGAGGCCAATGCCTATCCGCGCTGGCGGCGCCTGCCGCGGCGCCCGGCCCGCCCGCTGGGCCAGGTGCTCGGTCGCCTCCTGCCCGGGCCGCTGCCGCCGGTGGCCGAGGCGCCGCGCGTGCTGGTGGCGGGCTGCGGCACCGGGCGGCACGCGCTGGCCACCGCCACCCGCTATGCCGGGGCTGAGGTGCTGGCGCTCGACCTCAGCCGCGCCGCGCTCGGCTATGCCGCGCGGCAGGCGCGGGACTTTGGCGTCGGCAACATCGCCTTCGCGCAGGCGGACATCCTGGGGCTGGCGGGGCTGGGGCGGCGCTTCGACCTGGTCGAGTGCTCGGGCACGCTGCACCACATGGCCGACCCCGAGGCCGGCTGGCGCGTGCTGCGCGGGCTGGTGGCGCCGGGCGGGCTGATGCGCATCGCGCTCTACAGCGCGCGGGCGCGCGAGGGGGTGGTGGCGGCGCGCGCCGAGATCGCGCGGCTGGGGCTGAAGCCCACGCCCGAGGGCATCCGTGCCGCGCGCACCGCGCTGCGCGCCCTGCCCGCGGAGTCGCCGGTGCACCCCTTCACGCAAAGCGCGGACTTCTTTTCGCTCTCGGGCTGCCGCGACCTGTTCTTCCACGTCCACGAGGTGCGCTTCGACCTGCCCCGCGTGGCGCGGGCGCTGGAGGCGCTGGAGCTCGACTTCCTGGGCTTCGAGCTGCCCTCGGCCTCGATCCGCCGGGCCTTCCGCGCCCGCTTCCCCGACCCTGCGGCCGAGCGCGACCTCGCCGCCTGGGACGCCTTCGAGGCGGCGCACCCGACCGCGTTCGCGGCCATGTACCAGTTCTGGTGCAAGGCGCGGTGAAGGGCGCCATCACCACCCTGATGACCTTTCCGCCCCGCGAAAGCCTGCGGTTTCGCCGTTGCCTGCGGGCGGGGGTTCCGTAAAGTACCGGGCAAGGAGGCGCCGCGCACGGGCGGCACGGCGCCAGCAGGGAGACGCGCATGCCCCACCGGCCGGCCTCGACCGCGCTCGACCATATCCGGGTGCTGGACCTGACGCGCGTGCGCTCGGGGCCGACCTGCGTGCGCCAGCTCGCCGACTGGGGCGCCGACGTGATCAAGATCGAGATGCCCGCGGCGCTGGAGGCCGACGGGGCGCTGGGCGCGGGGCGCCCCACCTCGGACTTCCAGAACCTGCACCGCAACAAGCGCAGCCTGACGCTGAACCTCAAGGAGGCGGACGGGCGCGCGCTGTTCCTGCGCCTGGTCGAGCACGCGGACGTGGTGGTGGAGAACTTCAGGCCCGACGTGAAGCACCGCCTGGGCATCGCCTATGAGGACCTGCAGAAGGTCAATCCGCGCGTCATCCTGGCCTCGATCTCGGGGTTCGGGCAGGACGGGCCCTATGCCGGGCGGCCTGGCTTCGACCAGATCGCCCAGGGCATGGGCGGGCTGATGTCGGTCACCGGCGCGCCCGGCGGCGGGCCGATGCGCGTGGGCATCCCCGTCGCAGATCTCACGGCCGGGCACTTCGCCGCCCAGGGCGTGCTGATCGCGCTGATCGAGCGCGAGAAGTCGGGCCAGGGGCAGTGGATCAACACCTCGCTGCTGGCCGCGCAGATCGCCATGCTGGACTTCCAGGCGGCACGCTGGCTGGTCAGCCGCGAGGTGCCGCCGCAGATGGGCAACGAGCACCCGACCTCGGTGCCCACCAACCTCTACCCGACCGAGGACGGCGCGGTGAACATCGCGGTGTCGGGCGAGCGCATCTGGCAGCGCTTTGCCGAGGCGCTGGGCCATCCCGAGTGGGTCGCGGACGCCCGCTATGCCGACCAGTACAAGCGCAAGGAGAACCGCGAGGCGCTGAACGCGGCGATCGCCGAGGCGACCGCGGAGTGGACCTCGCGCGAGCTGGTCGAGACGCTGCTCGAGGCCGGTGTGCCGAGCGGGCCGGCCTACCGGGTGGACCAGGTGTTTGCCGACCCGCAGGTCGAGCACCTGGGGCTGGCGGCGGACATCGACACCCTGCCCTTCGGGCCGACGCGCCTCGTCGGCCAGCCGATCGCCATGAGCCGCACGCCCACGGCCATGGCCGCCCGCCCGCCCGACCGCGGCGAGCACACCGACGAGATCCTCGCCGAGCTCGGCCTCGACGGGGACGCCATCGCCGCGCTACGCGAACGCAACATCATCTAGCGCAACATCGTTCGAGATGAGGCCAGCCATGACCGACAAGATGCTCGCCCGGCGCGAGGGCGCCGTGGGCCACATGGTCTTCAACAACCCCGACAAGCGCAACGCGGTGTCGGTCGAGATGTGGGAGGCGGCCGAGCGCATCCTCGCCGAGTTCGAGGCCGACGACGCGATCCGGGTGCTGGTGCTCTCGGGCACAGGCGGCAAGTCCTTCGTCTCGGGCGCCGACATCTCGGAGTTCGAGAAGAGCCGCGGCACGGCGGAGGCGCAGGCGCACTACAACCGGCGCACGCGCGCGGTCTATGCCCGCATCGAGGCGTTCGCCAAGCCGGTGGTCGCCATGATCGAGGGCTATTGCATCGGCGGCGGGCTGAACCTGGCCTGCTGCGCCGACCTGCGCATCTGCTCGGACAAGGCGAGCTTCGGCATGCCGGCGGCGAAGCTGGCGCTGGGCTACCCGCTCGAGGCGATCCAGCGGCTGATCAACGCGGTGGGCGTGGGCAATGCCCGGTTCCTGATGTACACCGCCCGGCGCATCGACGCCGGGCACGCGCTGGCCATGGGGCTGGTGCAGGAGATGGTGCCCTCGGCCCGGCTGGAAGCCGCCGTCGAGGAGATCGCCAAGGAGATCGCCGCAAACGCGCCATTGACGATCCGGGCGATGAAATACATCTCCAACCAGGCGCTGGCCGACGCCGCGGACCGCGACCATGTGGGCTGTGACGACATGGTCGCGGCCTGCTTCGCCTCGGAGGACTACAAGGAAGGCCGCCGCGCCTTCATGGACAAGCGCAAGCCCCATTTCGAGGGGCGCTAGCACGCCACGGGTCCCGGCCCCGAGCCGGGACCTCCCCGACACAGACCGGACGACCCTGGGCCCCGGGCGCAAGGCCGGGGCAGCGAACAGAACGGACGCCAGCGAGGGAGTGAGGCCATGAGGCACGCCAGGTTTCAGGGGCGGATCGAGGACGCGCGGCTGGTCGCGGGGCGCGGGCGCTATGTCGACGACCTGCGGCTCGACGGCATGGCCCATGCCGTGCTGGTGCGCGCGCCCCTGCCCGGCGCGATCCGCTCGGTGGACGCGCAAGCCGCGCGCGAGGCGCCCGGCGTCGTGGGGGTGTGGACGGCGGCCGAGCTGGAGGCCGAGGACGCGCCGACGCATCTGCTGTGCGGCGTGACGCTGCCGATGACGAACGGCGAGCCGGCCTTCCAGGCGGCGCGCCCGGTGCTGGCCAAGGGCCGCGCGCGCTTCACCGGCGAGGGGGTGGCCTTCGTGGTGGCCGAGAGCCGCGAGGCGGCGCGCGACGCGGCCGAGCTGGTCGAGATCGACATCGAGGACGCGCCCGTGGTGGTCACCGCCCGCGCCGCCAAGGCCGAGGGCGCGCCCGCCGTTTGGGACGAGGTGCCCGACAACATCGCCTTCGTGTGGCAGCGCGGCGACATGGCCGCGGCGCGCAAGGCGGTCGAGGCGGCGCCGCGCAAGGTCACGCTCGAGAGCCACATCAGCCGCATCGCGGTGACCTCCATGGAGCCGCGCGGCTGCGTCGGCGAGGCGCGCGACGGGCGGCTGGTGCTGCACGCCTCGAACCAGAGCCCGCACGGGCTGAAGGCGGCGCTGGCCAGGATCTTCGGCGTCGAGCCTGCCGGCGTGCAGGTGATCTCGCGCGATGTCGGCGGCTCGTTCGGCATGAAGGCCGGCGCCTATGTCGAGGACGTGCTGTGCCTGCACGCGGCGCGCCGGCTGGGCCGGCCGGTCAAGTGGATCGCCGAGCGCGGCGAGGACTTCCTGAGCGACGATCACGGCCGGGATTCCACCATCGAGGCGACGCTTGGCTTCGACGACGACGGCACGCTTTTGGGTCTGACGGCGCATTTCGACTTCAGCATCGGCGCCTATCTCTCGGCGCGCACGCTGGGCGCGGGGCTGGGCAATATTGGCGGCATCTCCGGGGTCTACCGCATCGGCCCGACCGCGGCTTCGGCGCACGGGGTCTATACCAACGTGCACACGCTGGGGCCCTATCGCGGCGCCGGGCGGCCCGACGCGACCTATGTGATCGAGCGGCTCATCGACCTCGCCGCACGCGAGCTGGGCGCGGACCCGTTCGAGCTGCGCATGAAGAACCTGGTGCCGCCCGAGGCGATGCCCTGGAACACCAGCTTCATGTTCGAATACGACTGCGGCGAGTTCGCGCAGAACATGAAGAATGCCGCTGAAGTCGCCGATCTGAAAGGATTCGTCGAGCGCAAGAGCGCGGCCGAGGCGCGCGGGCGGCTGCGCGGCATCGGCTTTTCCAACCCGATCGAGGTGGCCGGCGGGCCGTTCTTCAACCCCGGCACCGACCATGCGCGGGTGACCGTGCACGGCGACGGCACGGCGACCATCCATGCCGGCGTGATGTCCACCGGCCAGGGGCTGGAGACCATGTTCACCGACATGGTGGCGGGCGCGCTGGGGCTGGCGCGCGACAAGGTCGGCTATGCCCAGGGCGACACCGACGACCTGCCCGGCGGGCGCGGCTCGGGCGGCTCGGCCTCGACGCCCACGGGCGGCTCCTCGACCACGCTGGCGATCCGCGCGGTGATCGGGAAGGGGCGCGAGATCGCCGCCGGGATGCTGGAGGCCGCCGCCGCCGACATCGAGTTCGGGGACGGTGCCTTTAGGGTGGCCGGCACCGACAGGGCCGTGGGGCTGGCGGAGGTCGCCGCCGAGGCCGAGAGCCGCGGCGAGACGCTGGCCGGCCAGTCCAGCTTCACGCCCGAGAAGGTCACCTTCCCCAACGGCTGCCATGTGTGCGAGGTCGAGGTCGACCCCGAGACCGGGGCGCTGGAGATCTGCCGCTACACGGTGGTCGAGGATGTCGGCCGGGTGATGAACCTGACCATGCTGACCGGGCAGTTCCATGGCGGCATCTGCCAGGGCGCGGGCCAGTCGCTCATGGAGCGGCTGGTCTATGACGCCGACGGCCAGCCGCTGACGGGCAGCTTCATGGACTATGCCATGCCGCGCGCGCGCATGATGCCCACGCCCACCATCGAGACGCGCGAGGTGCCGACCAAGGTCAACCCCGTGGGCGCCAAGGGCGTGGGCGAGGCCGGGACCGTGGGCTCGATGGTCTGCGTGGTCAACGCGGTGTGCGACGCGCTGGGGGTGAGGCATTTCGAGATGCCGGCGAGCCCCGCCCGCGTCTGGGCGGCGCTGCGCGAGCGCGCCTGAGCCCGCCGGATCGCGGCGGCTTCATCGCGTGGGCGATATCTCGCCCCGGCGCGGCGGCATTGCTTGACCTCCCCGCGGCGAAGCGTGACAGCTTGCCGCCCGGGAGACTGCCCTTGACCGTCGTCGAAACCTTCGCCGAATTCGCTGCAAACCTCGCCGCCCGCCCGCCGCCCCAGAGCGCGCGGCGCGCGGCGCGGCGCTGCCTCATGGACTGGTGGGGCGGCGCGCTGGCCGGCGCGGTCGAGCCGCCGGCGACGCTGTTGCGTGCAGCGCTGCGCCCCGCGGGCGGGCCGGCGCGGCTTTTGCCCGAGGGGGCGCGAGCCGATGCGCGCACCGCGGCGCTGATCAACGGCACGGCGGCGCACACGCTGGAGGTGGACGACATCTACAGCCCCGGGCTCTACCACCCGGGCGTCTCGGTGATCGCCGCGGCGCTGGCCACCGGCGAGGCCGAAGCGGCCTCGGGCGCCGCGTTGCTGGGCGCCATCGTCGCGGGCTACGAGGTGTCGAACCGGATCGCGCGGGCGATCAACCCGGCGCATTACCGCTTCTGGCACACCACGGGGACGGTCGGGGCGTTCGGCGCCGCCACGGCGGCGGCCTGCCTGATGCGGCTGGACGCGGCCCGCACGGCGCATGCGCTGGCCACCGCCGCGACCTTCGCCGCCGGGCTGCGCCAGGCCTTCGCGGCCGACGCCATGTCGAAGCCGCTGCATGCCGGGCGCGCCGCCGAGGGCGGGGTGCTGGCGGCGATGGGCGCGCGGGCCGGGATCACCGGCGTCAAGGACATCCTGGAGGCGCCGCGCGGGCTGGGCGCGGCCATGAGCCACGGGGTGGACTGGCCGGCGGCGCTGGCCGATCTGGGCCGCGCCTGGACCGTCGAGCGCATGACGATCAAGCCCTATCCCTGCTGCGGCCACGCCTTCGCCGCCATCGACGCCATGCGCGCGCTAGCCGGCGAGCTGGCGCCCGAGGCGATCGAGCGCATCGAGGTCGCGACCTACCGCGCGGCGGTCGAGGTGTGCGAGACCCCCGACCCGTCGACGCCCTACGAGGCCAAGTTCAGCCTGCCCTACACCGTGGCGCTGGCGGCGCTGGGCCGGCCGGTGGACCTCGCCGCCTTCGCGGCCGGCGGGCTGCGCGAACCCGGGCTGCGCGCCATGATGGCGCGGGTGACGCTGGCCGTCGACGACCGGGCCGAGGCGGCCTTCCCGGCCTTGCGCGGCGCCGAGGTGACGGTCACCACCCGCGACGGCGCGCGCCGCAGCCAGCGCCTGGAGACGCGCCGCGGCGATCCTGATTTTCCACTGTCGGACAGTGACATGAAGGCGAAGTTTCACATGCTCGCGGCGCCCGTGATCGGGGCCGGGGCGGCGCAGGCCCTGGCCCGGGCGCTGCACCGCGTCGAGACGCTGGAGAGCCTGTCGGCGATTCCGAGCGCGGGGCGTGCGGCGCCCGGCGCGGGCTAGCGCGGCCATGCCGGATCCAGCCCTCAACCCCCCGCCCGAGATCGCCTCGCTGCCCTGGCCCGGCCGCGTGCAGGCGCGCTGGCTGCGCCTGCCCGACAACCTGCGCGGCGGGCTTTGGTACCTGGCCGGGGCGGTGGTGCTGTCGGTCATGCTGGCGCTGATCAAGCTGGCCGGCGAGCACCTGCACGTCACCGAGATCCTGTTCTTCCGCCAGCTGGTGATGGCGGCGCTGGCCTCGCCGGTGATCCTGCGCGGCTTCCCCGGCGCGCTGCGCACGGCGCGGCCCGACCTGCAGCTAGCGCGCATCGTGCTGGCCTTCGGCGCCATGACCCTGGGCTTTACCGCCGTGATCCACCTGCCGCTGGCCATGGCGACGACGCTGGGCTTCACCAAGACCTTCTTCATGACCGTGGCGGGCATGTTCCTTCTGGGCGAGGTGGTGCGGGCACGGCGCTGGACGGCGCTCATGATCGGGTTCGCCGGGGCGATGGTGATCCTGTGGCCGCACGGGCAGACGCATGTCAGCCTCTACGGGCTGGCCTCGGTGGTCAGCGCCGCCATGGTGGCGCTGGTCATGGTGCTGGTGCGCAAGCTGACCCGGGTGGACCGGCCCGTCACCATCATGTCCTACCAGGCGATCGGCGTCGGCACGCTGATGTTCCTGCCGATGCTGTACTTCTGGCGCACGCCGACGCTGGGCGAGGCGTTCCTGCTCTTCGCCATCGGCGTGGTCTCGGCGTGCGGACAGTTCATGAACATCCTCGCGCTCAGGGCGGGCGAGGCCAGCGCCCTGGCGCCGCTCGACTTCACCCGGCTGGTGTTCGCCGGGGCGCTGGGCCTGGTCATGTTCGGCGAGTGGCCGGACAGCCGCACCCTGATTGGCGCCGCGGTGATCGTCGGCGCCGCGCTCTACACGCTGCACCGCGAGCGGCAGGCCGGGCGCCGGCCGCACGCGGACTGAGCTGCCCCGGCGCGGATAGGGACGCCACAACAGACGCTTGCGGAGGGCATACCCGGCCGCTAGAGTCGCCAGGCCGTTGCGCAACGGCGCCGCAAGGGCTGGCAATCAAAGGCCGGGAGACCTCAGAAAAACAAGCCTGTCGGGCCCGACACCCATCGACAACACCAATCACAACCGGGAGGTGAACCTATGGACCGTCGTTCATTTCTGACCAAGGCCGCGATCGGGGGCGCCGGTGCCGCCGCCGCGACGGCGGTGGCCGCGCCGGCCGTCGCCAAGACCATGCCCACCCTGACCTGGCGCATGACCACGTCGTGGCCGAAGTCGCTCGACACCCTGTACGGCGGGGCGGTCAACGTGGCGAAGTATGTCGAGGAGGCCACCGACGGCAACTTCAAGATCCAGACCTTCGCCGGCGGCGAGATCGTGCCGGGCCTGAAGGCCGCCGACGCAGTGATGAACGGCACGGTCGAGTGCTGCCACACCGCCAGCTATTATTACTGGGGCAAGGACCCGGCCTGGGCCGTGCCCTGCACGGTACCGTTTTCGCTGGACGACCGCGGCATGAACGCCTGGCACTATTATGGCGGCGGCATCGAGCTGGCGAACAAGTTCTATGGCAAGCACAACCTCTACTGCCTGCCGGCGGGCAACACCGGCACGCAGATGGGCGGCTGGTTCCGCAAGCCGATCAAGGGGCTGGAGGACCTCAAGGGCCTGAAGTTCCGTATCGGCGGCTTCGGCGGCAAGGTCATCGCCAAGCTCGGCGTCGTGCCGCAGTCGATCGCCGGCGGCGACATCTACCCGGCGCTGGAGAAGGGCACGATCGACGCCACCGAGTGGGTCGGCCCCTATGACGACGAGAAGCTGGGCTTCTACAAGGTCGCGCCGAACTACTACTATCCCGGCTGGTGGGAAGGCGGCCCGACGCTGCACTGCATGTTCAATCTGAAGAAGTGGCATAGCCTGCCCAAGACCTACCAGTCCATCCTGACGATGGCCTGCCAGGCGGTGAACTGCGACATGATGGCCAGCTATGACCACAAGAACCCGGCCGCGCTGCGGGATCTGGTGGCCAAGGGCACCAAGCTGCATCCGTTCAGCCAGGACATCATGGAGGCGGCCTTCAACGCCTCGATCGAGGTCTACAAGGAGCTGTCGGCCCAGCATGCCGACTTCAAGATGCTGCTCGACAACCTCTGGGCCTGGCGCAACAACTGGTTCCTGTGGGACCAGGTGGCCGAGGGCACCTACGGCAACTTCATGATGGCCATGCAGCGCGAGGGCAAGCTCTGAGCCCCAGCCGCGGCCGACCCGAAACGGATGGCCCGAAATGGATGGCCCCGGCGCAGCGATGTGCCGGGGCTTTTCCTTGTGCCGGGGCGCGCACGGTCGAGCCGGCTCAGAACTTCGGCGGCGGCGGCACGGTATAGCCGCCCTTGTTGGAGCTGCCGCCCGACTGGTTGCCCGAGCCCGTGCCGAAGTTCAGCCCGCTGCCCGAGGGCGCGTTGAAGGCGGGCACCTCGATCTTCACGGTCGCCGGGTTCACGTTGGAGTGGTGCTTGTAGTGCGTGACCATGTAGGGGAAGGCCAGCGTCAGGCCGACCATGATTACCTGGATCAGCACGAAGGGCACCGCGCCCCAGTAGATCTGGGCGGTGGTCACGGGCTCGATGCGCTGGCCGGTGACCTTGTCGACATAGGCCGCCCGCGGCGCCACCGAGCGCAGGTAGAACAGCGCAAAGCCGAACGGCGGATGCATGAAGCTGGTCTGCATGTTGATGCCCAAGAGCACGCCGAACCAGATCAGGTCGATGCCCAGCTTCTGCGCCACCGGGGCGAGCAGCGGGATGATGATGAAGGCGAGCTCGAAGAAGTCGAGGAAGAAGGCCAGCACGAACACCAACAGGTTGACCACAATGAGAAAGCCGATCTGGCCGCCAGGCAGGCTGGTCAGCAGGTGCTCGACCCACAGATGGCCGTTGACCCCGTAGAACGTGAGCGAGAAGGCGCGCGCGCCCAAAAGGATGAACAGCACGAAGGAGGACAGCCGCGTGGTCGCCGCCAGCGCGTGGCGCAGCATCTCCATGGTCAGCCGCCGCTTGACGATGGCCAGCGTCAGCGCGCCCACGGCGCCCATCGCGCCGCCCTCGGTCGGCGTGGCGATGCCGAGGAAGATGGTGCCGAGCACGAGGAAGATCAGCGCCAGCGGCGGGATCAGCACGATGATCACCTGCTGGCTGAGATGCGACAACACGTTGAGGTGGAAGGTGCGGTTGGCCAGCGCGATGGCATAGGCGACCAGCACGCCGATCATGATGCCCCAGATGTCGGGGTTGGCGTTGCCCTCGCGCGCCAGGTAGCCGATGGCGAAATAGGACACCGCCACGGTCAGCACCAGCATCACCAGCAGCGACAGGATGCCTGAGCCGAGCGTGCGCGACTCGGGCGGCAGCGCCGGCGCCGCCTTGGGGAACAGCACGGAGAGCAGGACGATGTAGCTCAGGTAGAGCCCGGTCAGCACGAAGCCCGGAATGATCGCGCCCTCGTACATGTCGCCGACCGAGCGGCCGAGCTGGTCGGCCATCACGATCAGCACCAGCGAGGGCGGGATGATCTGCGCCAGCGTGCCCGAGGCGGCGATGATGCCGGTGGCCGCGCGCCGGTCGTAGCCGTAGCGCATCATCACCGGCAGCGAGATCAGCCCCATCGAGATCACCGAGGCGGCGACCACGCCGGTGGTCGCGGCCAGCAGCGCGCCGACCACGACCACGGCGAAGCCCAGGCCCCCGCGCACCGGCCCGAACAGTTGGCCGATGGTCTCGAGCAGGTCCTCGGCCATGCCGGATCGCTCGAGGATCAGGCCCATGAAGGTGAAGAACGGGATCGCCAAGAGCGTCTCGTTCGACATCACGCCCCAAAAGCGGTCGGGCAGCGCGCGCAAGAGCGGCCAGAACAGGTTGATCGAATCGTGCGAATAGGGCGCCAGCTCGACCCCGATGAAGAAGAACATCAGCCCGTTCGCGGCCAGCGCGAAGGCGACCGGGTAGCCCAGCAGCAGGAACACCACCAGCGAGGCGAACATGATCGGCGCCAGGTTCAGCGCGATGGTCTCAATCATCGCCTTGCCCCCCCTTGGCCGCCTCGAGCTCGTCCTCTCCGTGCGGCGCCTGGTAGGGGTTCGGGTCCTCGATGATGCCGCGCATGATGGCGATGCGCTTGATGATCTCGGAGATGCCCTGCAGCGTCAGCAGCACGAAGCCGCCGAGCAGCAGCGCCTTGGACGGCCAGATGATCAGCCCGCCCGCATTGGTCGAGGTCTCGCCGCTCTCGATCGAGCTGATCGTGTAGGGCACCAGGAGCCAGACCATCAGCAGGCAGAACGGCATCAGGAAGAAGATGTGGCCGAAAAGGTCGATCCAGTCCTGGGTACGCTTCGAGCGCCCGCCATAGAGGATGTCGATGCGGATGTGCTCGTTCTGCTGCAGCGTGTAGGCCGAGGCGAGCAGGAACACGGCGCCGAACAGGTACCATTGCAGCTCGAGCCAGGCGTTCGAGGACTCGTCGAAGGCCTTGCGCACCGCGGCATTGATGGCGCTGACCAGGATCGCGGCGAGCACCAGCCAGGACACCCACCTGCCGACGAAGGCGGTCAGCCGGTCGATCGCCCGGGACAGGGCGAGCAGTGCCGTCATTGGGACCTCCCCAAACCCTCGGCGGTATTGTGGCGCGCCATACCGCTCGTTCCACAGGCCGGCCCGCCGCATGGCGGGATCCCGGTTCACCGCCCGACCGCACGCTGACGGCACCGCTGAAATTGCGTCTGATTTTTACAGGCGCGGCGGGCTTGCCACAAGGCGTTCTTGCCCGCGCTGCGGGCGCGGGTCGCTATTGCCCGGCGGGCGCGGCGCGCTCAGGCGTTGGCGCCCTCGATGGCACCGATCACCGCGCGGGTGAGCTGGGCGGTGGTGGCGTCGCCGCCCAGGTCGTGCGGGCGCACGCGGCGCTCGCCGGTGACGCGCTCGACGGCGGCCATCAGGGCGGCGGCGGCGCCGGCCTCGCCCAGGTGCTCGAGCATCATCGAGGCCGACCAGAACGCGCCGATCGGGTTGGCGATGCCCTGGCCCATGATGTCGAAGGCGGAGCCGTGGATCGGCTCGAACATCGAGGGGAAGCGCCGCTCGGGGTTCAGGTTCGCCGTCGGCGCCAGCCCCAGCGAGCCGGTCAGCGCCGCCGCCAGGTCGCTGAGCACGTCGGCGTGCAGGTTGGTGGCCACCACGGTGTCGATGGTTTGCGGCTTCAGCACCATGCGCGTGGTCATGGCGTCGACCAGCACGCGCTCGCAGGTCACGTCCGCGTAGTCGGCGCGGACCTCCTCGAACACCGCGTCCCACATCACCATGCCATGGCGCTGGGCGTTGGACTTGGTCACCAGCGTCAGGTGCTTTCTGGGCCGCGAGCGCGCCAGCTCGAGCGCGAAGCGTTGCACCCGCTCGACGCCGGGGCGGGTGAAGACGGCGACGTCGAGTCCGGTCTCGAGCGGCAGCCCCTGGTGCACGCGGCCGCCGGCGCCGGCGTATTCGCCCTCTGTGTTCTCGCGCACGATCACCCAGTCGAGATCGCCGGGGCCGACATGGCGCAACGGGCTCTCGATGCCGGGCAGGATGCGCGCGGGGCGGACGTTGGCGTACTGGTCGAAGGGCTGGCAGATGGCGAGCCTGAGCCCCCACAGCGTGACATGGTCGGGCACGCGCGGGTCGCCGGCCGAGCCGAAATAGATGGCGTCGAAGGGCCTGAGCTGCGCCAGCCCGTCGGCCGGCATCATCGCGCCCTCGCGCAGGTACCGCTCGGCGCCCCAGTCGAAATGCACGCCCTCGATGCGAAAGCCGCCGTCGCGGGCGGCCAAGGCTTCGAGCACCTCGAGCCCGGCTGCGATGACCTCGGTGCCGATGCCGTCGCCGGGGATGGCGGCGATGCGGTGCGTGCGCATGGAAACTCCCTCGTGAACCGGACTGCGGCCGCCTTGTTAGCGGGGCGCCCGCGCCGGGTCCAGACGCGGGCTCAGCCCGGCGGCACGAAGATCACGATCTCCCAGAAGATGCCGAAGGTGGCGAGCAGGCTGGCGAGGAAGGCCACCGTGCGCAGGTAGGGAATGCCCAGCCACATGATGACCGCATGCGCCACGCGCGACCAGAAGAAGGTCGCCGCCCACATCGCCGTGACCGGGTTCGAGATATGCGCCACGTGCGAGATCATCACCACCGCGGCGAATGGGTTGAGGTTCTCGACCGCGTTCTGGTGCGCGCGGTTGCACCGCTTGACCCAGTTGGGCAGCTCGGGCGGGGTCGGGTCGCGATAGCGCCCGGGCCCCGGCGGGCCCGCCACCAGGAACTGGCCGAGCACGTAGGGCACCCACAGCAGCGCGGTGAGAACGGCGCTGTAGGCGAGGTAGTAGAGGTCGGGTGTCATCGCGGTCTTCCCCTTGCGTGGCAGGCGCGGCGGGCGGCAGGCGCGCCCGCCCGTGCGGGTGCCGCATGAGATGCCGCCCGAGCCGCTTTTGGCAAGCCGCCGCCCGGGATCGGGGAACTCTCCCGGCGCCGGATTCGTCGCTATTGCAGACGAAACGTGAAAGGAGGCAGCCAAGTGGCCAGGATACTCGTGCTCTACTATTCGAGCTGGGGTCACATGGAGGCAATGGCCTGGTCGGCCGTGGAAGGCGCCGGCCAGGCGGGCGCCGAGGCGACCATCAAGCGCGTGCCCGAAATCGTGTCGCAAGAGGTGGCGAAGGAGTCGGGCTACAAGCTCGACCAGCAGGCGGAGATCGCCGACCCCGCCGAGCTCGACCGCTATGACGGCTTCGTGTTCGGCGTGCCGACGCGCTATGGCAACATGCCGGCGCAGATGAAGAACTTCCTCGACCGGACCGGGGCGCACTGGAAGAACGGCACGCTGATCGACAAGCCGGCCACCGTGATGTGCTCGACCGCCAGCCAGCATGGCGGCCAGGAGACGACACTGATCACCACGCAGATCGTGCTGCAGCACCACGGCATGCTGATCGTGCCGCTGTCCTATGCCTACAAGGGCCAGATGGGCAACGACACGGTGCGCGGCGGCGCGCCCTACGGCATGACCGTGGCGACCAATTCGGACGGCTCGCGCTGGCCGGGCGAGCAGGAGCTGGAGGGCGCCCGCTTCCAGGGCGAGCGGTTGGCGCGCATCGCCATGAAGCTGGCAGCCTGAGACGCAAGGTCAGGCGCCGCGGGGTCGGGCGCGGCGGTCAGCCGAGCGGCAGGCCCAGCGCGTCGGCGATGCCGCCGACATGGTCGGTGACGATGTCCCACGCGTCCTCGGCGGCGAAGTCCTTGCTCTGGTCGGCGCCGTACTCGTAGGGCCGGTTGATATAGGCCGTGCGCAGCCCGTGGCTGCGCGCGGCGGCGAGGTCGTCGTTGTGCGCGGCGCACATCATCACCTCGCCGGGCTGCATCGCCAGCGCCGAGCAGGCGCCCAGATAGGCCCGGGCGTCGCGCTTGTAGGCGCGCACCACATCGGACGAGATCACCAGGTCCCAGGGGATGCCGCCGCGCTTGGCCATGCCCGCGAGCAGCACCGTGGAGCCGTTCGAGAGCGGGCCGATCAGGTAGCGCCGCTTCAGCCGCAGGAGCCCGGGCACGGCGTCGGGCCAGGGCTCGAGCCGGTGCCACCACAGCACCATGTCCTCGCGCTCGGCCGCGCTGAGCGCGCCGTCGAGGCCGAACTCGGGCAGAAGCTCGTCGAGCCGCTCGCGGTGGATGACGTCGATCGGGGTCCAGCCGCGCTTGCCCTCGATGACGCGCTGCAGTCCGGGGCGATAGCCGGCGCGCCAGGCCCGCGCGAAGGCCTCCCAGTCCACGTGGTCGATGCCCTTTTTCGCGGCCAGGCGCTCGCCCATGCGGGTGATCGAGCCGCGCCAGTCCGCCACGGTGCCGAAGGTGTCGAAGAGCAGCGCGCGCACGCCTGAGAGGTCGCTCATGGGGTGTCTCCGTCGCTCAGGTAAGCCCACGGCCGGCGGGCGCGGTCGGCGCGCCGGAAGGCGCGGATCTCATCGAGGCGCCGCGTCGTCGCCTCGATGTCGTCGAGCCCGCTCAGGAGCGCACGGCGGCGCAGGCCGTCGATCTCGAAGCGCAGCGGGCGGCCGTTCGGGGGTGTCACCGTCTGGCGCTCGAGGTCCACGGTGAACTCGGCCTGAGGCGCGGCGCGGGCGGCCTCGGCGAAGGCCGCCACCGTCTCGGCGGGCAGGACCAGCGGCAGCGTGCCGTTCTGGTAGCAGTTGCCGGCGAAGATGGCGCCGAAGCCCGGCGCGATCACGACCCGGATGCCCAGCGCGTTCAGCGCCCAGACCGCGCCCTCGCGCGACGAGCCGCAGCCGAAGTTGCGCCCCGCGATCAGGATCGGCGCGCCGCGCCACTCGGCCCTGTTGAGCACGAAGTCCGGGTCCTCGGTGCCGTCGGCGCGGTAGCGCCAGGCCTCGAAGGCGTAGGGCCCGAGCTGGTCGCGGGCCAGGAGCGACAGCCGCTCGATGCGGATGATCACGTCGGTGTCGACGTTCTCGGCCATCAGCGGCGCGGCCCGGCCCTTGACCTGCGCAAGCGGGGTCATGCCAGCCTGCGCATATCGGTGATGTGGCCCGTGACTGCCGCGGCGGCGGCCATCTCGGGGCTCGCGAGGTGGGTGCGCGCCCCCGGCCCCTGCCGGCCGACGAAGTTGCGGTTGGTGGTGGAGACGGCACGGGCGCCCGCAGGCACCACCTCGCCGTTGGCGGCGACGCATTGCGCGCAGCCCGGCGCGCGCCACTCGAAGCCTGCGGCGCGGAACACGGCGTCGAGCCCCTCGGCCTCGGCGGCGCGCCGGACCGCCTGGCTGCCGGGCACCACCCAGGCGGTGACGCCCGGGGCGACGCGGCGGCCCCTGGCGATGGCGGCCGCCGCCCGCAGGTCCGAGAGCCGCGCATTGGTGCACGAACCGATGAAAACGTGGTCGATGGCGAGCCCGTCGAGCGCCGTGCCCGGCGCGAGCCCCATGTAGTCGAGCGCCTTGGCCCAGGCGGCGCGGCGCCCCGCGTCGGGCGCCGCGGCGGGGTCGGGCACGCGGCCGGTCACCGGCACGACATGCTCGGGGCTGGTGCCCCAGGTGACCTGCGGCGCGAGGCCCGAGACCTCCAGCACCTCCTCGCGGTCGAAGGTGGCGCCCTCGTCGGTGGGCAGCGCCCGCCAGGCGGCGAGCGCGCGCTCCCACGCCGCGCCCGCGGGCGCGTAGGGCCGGCCGGCGAGGTATTCGAAGGTCGTGTCGTCGGGGGCCACCTGCCCCACCTTGGCGCCCATCTCGACCGACATGTTGCACAGCGTCAGCCGCCCCTCCACCGGCAGCGCGCGCACCGCCTCGCCGGCATATTCCACCGCGTGCCCGTCGCCGCCCGCCGCACCCAGCCGGCCGATCAGCGCGAGGATCATGTCCTTGGGCGTGACGCCCCGGCCGGGCCGTCCTGCAAACGTCACGCGCATCCGCCGGGGGCGCTTCTCCACCACCGTCTGCGTCGCCAGCACATGCGCGACCTCGCTCGCCCCCACGCCGAAGGCCAGCGCGCCCAGCCCGCCGTGCGTCGAGGTGTGGCTGTCGCCGCAGGTGATCACAAGGCCCGGCAGGGTCAGGCCCAGCTCGGGCCCGATGACGTGCACGATGCCCTGCTCGGGGTCGTTCACGTCGAAGAAGCGGATGGAGGCGGCGCGCGCCTTGGCGCCCAGCGCCGGGGCGAGCCGGGCGCTGATCGCGGTCGAGGTGGCGGTGCGCCCCGGCGCCGAGGAGACCGCGTGGTCGGGCACGGCGAAGGTCAGCTCGGGCCGCTCCACCGCCAGCCCGCGCCGCGCCAGCTCGTCGAGCGCGCGCGCGCCCGAGAGGTCGTGGATCAGGTTGCGGTCGACATGAAGCAGATCGTAGCCGTCGCCCAGCGGGGCCACCACGTGCGCCTCCCAGGCCTTGTCGAACAGCGTGCGCGGCGCCCTGGCCGGCCGCGCGGCAGCCGGCGCCCCGGCGGGGCTGATGCTGGTCCCGGCGTTGCGCATGCTTTCGTCTCCGACGCTGGGCAGGCGTCCAATCTCCGCGCTCGGGCGCAAATGTCAAACGCCCCCGCGAGCGAGGTTGAGCGGACCCGGCGGCTCTGCTTAAGTAGGCCGCTCACCGGGCCGCGGCACACGACGGCCGGGAGCCACACCGGGAGAGCGGGCCGAGCATGGCAAGCCTGGGCGCCGAGCCTGAGACGGGGAGTGCGGGAGGCAGCGTGACGCTGGCCCAGCTGCGCGCGCGCACCGGCGCGGAGATCGGCGTCTCGTCCTGGTTGCCGGTGACGCAGGCCGAGATCGACGCCTTCGCCGACCTCACCCACGACCACCAGTACATCCATGTCGACCCGGCGCGCGCCGCCCAAACGCCGTTCGGCGGCACCGTGGCGCACGGCTTCCTGACGCTGGCGCTGCTCAGCCGCTTCGCCTACGAGGCGCGGCCGGCGATCGCGGGCACGCGCCTGAGCGTGAACTACGGCTTCGACCGCGTTCGCTTCGTCGAGCCGGTGCCGGCGGGCGCGCGGCTGCGCGGCCGTTTCCGGCTGGCGCGCGTCGAGGACAGCGCCCCCGGCGAGGCCACGCTGCACTGGCAGGCGACCGTCGAGATCGAGGGCGCCGGGCGCCCCGCGCTGGTCGCCGACTGGATCACCCGCGTCTACCTGGAGACTGCCTGATGCGCGCGCTGGTCGTCGAGGAGTTCGGCCCCTATGCGGGCCACGCCATCCGCGAGCTGCCCGACCCGGAGCCCGGCCCCGGCGAGGTGATCATCGAGACCCGCGCCATGAGCGTCAACTTCCCCGACTACCTGATGATCGAAGGCCGCTACCAGCACAAGCCGCCGCGCCCCTTCGTCGCCGGGCTGGACTGCGCCGGGGTGGTGCGCGCGGTGGGCGCGGGCGTGACCCGCACAGCCCCCGGCGAGCGGGTGCTGGCCACCCTGCGCTCGGGCGCCTTCGCCACCCTGGTGCGCGCGCCCGAGGCGAGCGTGTGGCCGATACCCCGGTCGATGAGCTTCGAGGACGGCGCCGCCTTCGGGCTGGTCTATCTGACCGCGCATATCAGCATGATCGAGAACGCCGGCGCCGAGGCCGGCGAGACCGTGCTGATCACCGGCGCCTCGGGCGGCGTCGGGCTTGCCATGGTGCAGTTCGGCGCCGCCAGGGGCATGCATGTCATCGCCGGCGTGACCAGCGAGGAGAAGGCCCGGCTGGCGCGCGAGAACGGCGCCGAGGCCACCGTCGACCTCGCCGCCGAGGGCCTGCGCGACAGCCTGCGCGAGGAGGTCTACGCGCTGACCGACGGCCGCGGCGTCGACCTCGTGGTCGACATGGTGGGCGGCGACGTGTTCGACGCCGCGATCCGCGCCATCCGGCCGGGCGGGCGCATCGCCATCGTCGGCTTCGCCTCGGGCCGCATTCCCCAGATCAAGGCCAACTACCTGCTGATCAAGCGGCTTACCGCGATCGGCTCGCCGCTGACGCGGGGCCGCGCCGACGCTGCCGAGCTGGAGGACCGGGCGATGCGCGAGCTGCTGGCGCTGCACGAGGCCGGGAAGCTCAAGCCCGTGATCTCGGCCCGCCTGCCCTTCGACAAGTGGCGCGAGGCCTTCGCCCGCTTCGCCGAGCGCCGCGTCACCGGCAAGATCGTGCTGCTGCCATGAAGGGCTTCGGCGAGCGCCCCACCGTGCCGCTGGAAGCGTTTCTCTCCCGGCTCCCGACGGAGGAGGCGGCCGAGGCGCGCGCCGCGGCCGGGCAGATCGACGCGCTCGAGCGCCGCATCGGCCCGCCGGGCTGGTTCGAGCGCAACCTGGTCGGCTTCGGGCTGGGCGCGCTGGTGCTGTTCACCGCCGGCCTCGTGCTGCTCGCGCTGCGCGCGTCGGGGCTGATCCACTTCGCTGGGCCGGACCTGGTCGTGCCGCTGCTGGCGGCCTTCCCGGCGCTGGTGCTGGCCTATCTGTGGTCGGTGCGCGGGCGCACCCGGCTCGACCACGAGAAGATGGCGCTGAACGAGCGCCACTTCCTGCCCCATGGCGGGGCCTATTTCGGCGCCCGCGAGGGCCGGCGCACGGTGACCCGCGTCACCCCGCCCGGCCAGGACGCGCCCGAGGACGCGCCCACCCTGAAGGAGCGCACCGAGGCGCTGCACGCCCGCGCGACCCGTGGCAGGCGGTCGCTGTGGTGAGCGGCGAGACCCGCACGGTGCTGGTGCAGGGCCGCATCGCCGCGCCCCGCGCCGAGGCGCTGCGCGCCCGGATGGGCGCCGGCTTCAGGTGCTGAGCTGGACCCCGGAGGCGGACGCCCCCGAGGCATTCGCCGCGCTGGCTGC
Organism: Thermohalobaculum sp.; assembly: GCF_058622915.1. Classification (NCBI taxonomy): domain Bacteria; kingdom Pseudomonadati; phylum Pseudomonadota; class Alphaproteobacteria; order Rhodobacterales; family Paracoccaceae; genus Thermohalobaculum; species Thermohalobaculum sp. Next base: position 25,784 of record NZ_JBZSYN010000032.1, read on the forward strand.
GAAGGCCGATGCCATCGTCGGCGGCGCCCCGCCGGTGCAGCCCTGGCCGCCGGTGCCGCGGCTCAAGCTGTTCCAGATCCCCTGGACCGGGCACGAATGGACGGGCCCCGAGCGCATGCCCCAAGGCGTGCCGGTCGCCAACTGCTTCGAGCACGAGACGGCGATCGCGGAATATGTGCTGCTCGCCATGCTGGAGTGGCGCATCGGGCTTTGCCGCATGGACGCGCGCTTCCGCCGCGAGGGCTGGGGCGGGCGCGGCGTCGCCAGCGGCCCGCGCCACGGCGAGGTCAGGGGCGCCAGCCTGGGCATCCTCGGCTATGGCCATATCGGGCACGAGGTGGCCCTGCGCGCCCGCGCCTTCGGCGTGCGGGTGGCCGGCATCCGGCGCACGCGCCTGGCCTGCCCGCCCGAGCTCGACTGGCTCGGCACCCCCGACCGGCTCGACGAGCTCATCGGCTGGAGCGATTTCCTGCTTCTCGCCTGCGACCTCAACGACGAGACCCGCGGCCTGATCGACGCGGACCGGATTGCACGCATGAAGCCCGGGGCGGTGCTGATCAATGTCGGGCGCGGCAAGGTGGTCGACGAGGCCGCGCTCTACGCCGCGCTGGCCGGGCGGCGCATCGGCGGCGCGGTGCTCGATGTCTGGTGGCAGTACAACGAGGCGGGCAAGCCGGAGGTCTGGCCCTCGGCCTATCCCTTCCAGGATCTCGACAATGTGATCTGCTCGCCGCACGAATGCGCCGCGACCGATGCGGCGCTCGAGCGCCGCTGGGACTTCGTGGCGCTGAACCTCGAGCGCGTGGCGCGCGGCGAGCGGCCGGAGAACGTGCTGTTCGTGGGCACCCAGAACCAGAGCCAACTCCCATCAAGGTAGACGGGTTGCCCCCGGAGAGGAGGATCGCGCCCGACCGGGTGGGCGCGATCCGGCGCCGACGCGCCGGCAAGGCAGGTGAAAAAAGTGGCCCTCGGAGGTCGGGCAACGCTCGAGGTCGCGGCCTCGACCGACCGCGGGTCGGGACTTGCCGGCGACGGCCCACGCGGTTGACTCGCCCGCACCCGGATCACTAGGTTGCACACGGTGAGACGCCCTGAGCAAGCCTGCCGGCCCCAGCGGCAGATGGCTTCGCACTGAGCACACGGCTCGGCGCGGGGCCTTTTTGTTTGCGGCGCCGCCCCCACCCCCGGACAAGGAGACCCAGCATGAAACTCAGCGCCGCACAGCAGGCCCATGTCGAAAGCCAGCTCGGCATCGAGGCCCTGCCCCAGGAGAACCCGGCCATGCCGAAGCTGACCGAGGTGTTCGGCGAGCACACCTTCTTCGTCGATGCCGACGGGCTCAACGTGGTCGAGGAGCACCCCGCCGACGAGAACCCGAACGGCGTGGTGATCAAGCTGGCGAGCTGGGCCGAGGACCACACGCAGCTGCGCGTGCACGAGCCCGAGGTGCTGCCGGTGACGGTGGAGCTGGCGCGGCCGAACGGCCCCGACGGCTCGGCCGCACCCGACGGCTCGGCCGGCCCCAACGACGCCGCCTGAGCAGCGGCCCCCCGCGCGGCTGCGGCGGCGCGGCCGGCCCCGGCGATGCCGCGCGCGCCCGTGCGCCCCTTTGTGGCGAGCGCAGCGGCGGTGCCCTATCTGTGACTCAGACGGGGGGTTGCGCCGGGTCCACGAACCAGGGAGGCGCCCATGGGGCTGCAAACCTTTATCGTCGAGCGCGACATCGCCGATGTCGGCAAATTCGACCGCGAGCAGCGCGCCAGCCGCGGCGGGGGCCCCCAGGAGTCCTCCCCCGCGGTCGAATGGCTGCAAAGCTTCGTCTCCGACAACAAGAGCTTCTGCGTCTACCGCGCCGGGAGCGCCGAGGAGGTCCGCCGCCACGCCGAGCGCAGCGGCTTCCCCGCCATCCGGGTGACGCCGATCCGCAAGGTCATCGACCCCAAGTCGGAGATGACCGGCCCGAAATGACCGGCTGAGGCGCCTGCGGGCCGCCCGGCGGCCTCAGGCCGCCGCGATGCCCGCCTTGACCAGCCCCTCGCGCAGATGCGCGAGGTCCGCCTCCTCGGCGTAGTGCATGGTGCCGAGGAAGGTCTCGAGGTCGAACTCGGGCTCGAGCGCGCGGATGCGCGCCACATGCGCCTCGGCCGCCGTGCGGTCGCCGAGCCAGCCATAGGCGGCAGCGACGAAGGCGTGCTGCAGCACCTCCATCTTCGAGACGTGCATGAAGGCCTCCACGGCCTCCCCGTACTGGCGCGCGGTGAACTGCGCCCGGCCCAGATGGCTCCAGAACCGCTCGGGGTGGTGCGGATTGAGCTTCATCGCCTTAAGGATCCACTCGATCCCCTCCTCGGGCCGGCCGAACCAGGTCAAAAGCTCGCCCATCTGCACCACCACCAGGTCGTAGTTGGGGTTGAGCGAGAGCGCCCGCTCCTGGTGGTAGCGCGCCTTGTTGAGATCGTTGCGGGTGACGTTGATGGCGCACAGGATGCGGTGCACGTCGGCATCGTTGTCGTCGAGCGACAGCGCGATCTCGAGCTCGGAGACCACCTCGGCGAAGGTCGCGTCCTTGTCCTCGCACCAGCCATAGACCCAGGCCTGGCCCATGATGCAGCCGCGCCAGGCGTGCGCGTGGGCGTATTCGGGATCCAGCGCGAGCGCGCGCGCGATCAGCTTCTGCGCCTCCTCGTTCTCCTCGCGGCTCGAGCGGTGGTGGCGCACCTTGGCCGCCAGCACCAGCTCATAGGCGACCATGCTCGAGGGCGGCTTGCGCGTGATGCGCTCGCGCTGCGCGGCCTCCACCCGGCCCGGCAGGGTGGCGACGATCGCCGCCGTCACCTCGTCCTGCAGCTCGAAGATGTCCTCGACCTTGCGGTCGTAGCGCTCGGCCCAGATATGCGCGTCGGTGGCCACGTCGATCAGCTGCACCGTGACGCGCAGCCGGTTGCCGGACTTGCGCACGCTGCCCTCGACCACGAACTGCGCGCCCAGCTTCTGCGCCACCTCGCGGATGTTCACCGACTGGCCCTTGTAGACGAAGGTGGAGTTGCGCGAGATCACGAACAGCTCGTGGTGGCGCGCCAGCTCGGTCAGGATGTCCTCGGTCAGCCCGTCGACGAAGAACTCCTGCTCGGGGTCGCCCGACATGTTGGCGAAGGGCAGCACCGCCACCGAGGGCTTGACCACCGCCTGCTTCGCCGCGCCGACCTGGGCCCCCGCGCCGGCCTGCCCGGCGTCGTACACGACCTGCCACACGCGGATCGGCCGGCTGATGTTCTTCAGGTTCTTCTCGCCCAGGTCCTCGAACGCGACGTCGAGCCGGTCCGAGACCTGCTCGTAGACCGCCTGGGTCACGCAGATGCCGCCGACCTCGGCCAGGGGCTCGATGCGCGCGGCGACGTTGACCCCGTCGCCGTAGATGTCGCCGCCCTCGAAGATGATGTCGCCCAGGTTGATGCCGATGCGGAAGCGGATGCGCCGGTCCTCGGGCACGTCGGCATTGCGCCGCTTCATGCGCTCCTGGATCTCAACGGCGCATTTGACCGCGTCGGCCACCGACTGGAACTCCACCAGCATGCCGTCGCCGGTGGTCTTGATGATGCGGCCCTGGTTCTTGGCGATGGCGGGGTCGATCAGCTCGCTGCGGTGCGTCATCAGGCGCGCGAGGGTGCCCCGCTCGTCGGCCTCCATGAGCCGCGAGTACCCCGCCATGTCGGCGGCAAGGACGGCGGCGAGACGGCGCTCCATTGCTCTCCCCTTCGCCGGCCAAATCTAGCGGTTGCGGCCCCCGGAATCCATGCATTTCGGGACCGGGCCGCTTGTGCCGGGCCGCGCCCTCGGCTTTAGTCGTTCGCAGCAGCGAAGCCCGGAGGCCGCATGCACGACGCCGGCACCGTCGAGGTCGCGCCCGAGGCGCGCAGCGGGGGCCGCGTGGCGCGGCTCGCGCTCGCCAACCCGCGCAAGCTCAACGCGCTCAGCCCCGCCCTGATCGCCGCGCTCGAGGCGCGGGCCGAGGCGGCGGCGGCGGACGCATCGCTGCGCGCCGTGATCCTTGCCGGCGCGGGCGGGCGCGCCTTCGCCGCCGGGGCCGATCTGAACACGCTGGCCGCGCTCGACGAAGCCGGCGCCCGCGCCTTCATCACCGCGCTGCACCGGGCCATCGACGCGGTGCGCCGCATCCCCGTGCCCGTGGTGGCGATGCTGCGCGGCCCCTGCCTGGGCGGCGCCATGGAGCTGGCCGCCGCCGCCGACATCCGGGTGGCCGACCCGACACTGGCCTGCGGCATGCCCGAGGTGCGCGTCGGCATCCCCTCGGTGATCGAGGCCTGCCTGCTGCCGCGCCTCATGGGCTGGGGCAAGGCGGCCGAGCTGGTCCTGACCGGCGAGACCATCGGCGCCGAGGCGGCGCACAGGCTGGGCTTTGTCCAGCGCCTCGCCGCACCGGGCGCGCTCGAGGCGGAGACCGACGCGGTGGTCGATGCGATCCTCGCCGCCGGCCCCGGCGCCGTCCGCGCGCAAAAGCGCGTCCTGCACGGCTGGGAGACGCTGCCCCGGCCCGAGGCCATCGCGCGCAGCATCGACGAGTTCGCCGCCAGCTATGCCACGCCCGAGCCGGCGGCGCGCCTCCGCGCCATCCTGGCCCGCAGGAAGGAGAAGACATGACCCCCGAGCTGATCCTGCGCGGCGGCCGCGTGATCGACCCCTCGCAGAGCCTCGACGCCGTAGCCGACGTGGCGTTTGCCGATGGCAAGGTCGCGGGCGTGGGCGCGCGGATCGAGGCCGGGCCACAGACACAGGTATGCGACGTGGCGGGCCGGATCGTCAGCCCTGGCCTGATCGACCTGCACACCCATGTCTACTGGGGCGGCACATCCCTGGGCATCGACGCCGAGGAGTTCTGCCGCCGCTCGGGCGTGACCACCGCGGTCGATACCGGCTCGGCGGGACCGGGCAACTTCGCCGGCTTTCGCAAGCACGTCATCGAGCCCTCCGCCGTGCGCATCCTCGCCTATCTGCACGTCTCGTTCGCCGGCATCTTCGGCTTCTCGCGCACGGTCATGGTGGGCGAGAGCCAGGACATCCGGCTGATGGCCCCGCGCGAGGCGGCCGCCGTGGCCGACGCCAACCGCGACGTGATCATCGGCATCAAGGTGCGGCTGGGGCGCGGCGCCTCGGGCGACCAGGGCATGGCGCCCTTCGAGCACGCGCTGCAGACGGCCGAGGAGGTCGGCCTGCCCCTGATGGTCCACATCGACGAGCCGCCGCCGACCTACGAGGAGCTGTGCGCGCGCCTGAGGCCCGGCGACGTGCTGACCCACTGCTTCCGCCCCTTCCCCAACGCCCCCCTGACCGCGCAGGGCACGATCAAGCCGGCGGTGCGCGCGGCGCGCCAGCGCGGCGTGCTGTTCGACGTCGGCCACGGCAAGGGCTCGTTCGCCTTCAAGACGGCGCGGGCGATGCTGGCGAACGGGTTTTTGCCCGACACGATCTCGTCGGACGTGCACGCGCTGTGCATCGACGGCCCGGCCTTCGACCAGGTCACCACCATGTCCAAGTTCCTGTGCATGGGCGTCGAGCTGCCCGAAGTGATCCGCCGCTCCACGGTCAACGCCGCCACGGCCCTGAAGCGCCCGGAGCTCGGCAGCCTGAAGCCGGGGAGTGTGGGCGACGCGACGATGCTGAGCGTTGCCGAGGGGCGGTTCGACTATGTCGACGTGGTCGGCGAGCACATGACGGGGGAGCGGCGCATCGTCTCCGAAGGCGTGGTCCTCGGCGGCCGCTGGTGGTGGCCCTCGTAGGGCGGGGTTCACCCCGCCATCCGGCGCCACCAAGAAGCATGGCGGGCTGAAGCCCGCCCTACATCACTCACGTGATCCGCCTTATGGATCAGTGGCTTGACCCCGTGTCCACATGTGGACACCCGCCTTCACGCCGCCCCGACCCGGTCCTCTAGCCAGCGCGCCACACGCAAAAGCGGGCCGTCGGCGCCCCGCGGGGCCACAAGCTGCACGCCCAGCGGCAGGCCGTCGACCTCGATCAGCGGCAGGCTCACCGCCGGCATGCCGAGCCAGGTCCACAGGGCGTTGAAGGTGGCCTCGCCGGTGCTCTCGAGCCCCGCGGGCGCCGGGCCCGGCGAGGCCGGGGTCAGGATCGCGTCGAAGCGGGCGAGGACGGGGGCGAGCGCGGCGTCGACCGCCTCGCGCCGCGCCACCGCCTCGCGGACCGCGGCCTCGGGTATCGCCCGGCCCTGTGCCACCAGCTCGCGCAGCCGCGCGCTCATCAGCTCGCCATCGGCGTCGGCCAGCGGACCGTAGTGCCGGCCCATGCCATGAAGCTGCACGGTGCGGTGCCAGCCCCAGGCATCGGGGATCGCGGGGTCCGGGGCCACCTCCTCGCAGTCCGCCCCAAGCGCCGCGGCGAAGCCCTCGATGGCTGCGCGCATCCGCGCCTCGCCCCTCTCCCACACGGCCGTGCGCAGGAAGCCCAGCCGCGGCCGGCGGGGCAACCCCTGCCCCGCCATGTGGGCGAGCGGCAGGCGCGAGCGGGGGCCGCAGTCCGGGTCCGCCGGGTCGGAGGCCGAGAGCGCGTCGGCCACCAGGCCGAGGTCCTCGACCGAGCGGGCCAGAACGCCGACGGTGTCGAGCTCGTCCGCCTGCAGCGTCACGCCGGCGCGCGAGATCAGGCCGAACCTGGGCTTGAAGCCGTGCACGCCGCAATAGCTCGCCGGCCGGATCACCGAGCCGCCGGTCTGCGTGCCCAGGGCCGCGGGCACCATGCCCGCGCGCACCGCCGCGGCCGAGCCCGAGGACGAGCCGCCCGGCGTATGCGCCGGGTCCACCGGGTTGCGCGTTGGCCCCGGCACGCGGTTGGCCAGCTCGGTCGTCACCGTCTTGCCCAGGATCACCGCTCCGGCATCCCTGAGCGCGCGCACGCAGGCCGCGTCCCGGTCCGGCCGCCGCCCGGCATGGCCGCGATAGCCGTTCTCGGTGGGCATGTCGGCGGTGTCGATGATGTCCTTGACGCCGACGGGCACGCCGTGCAGCGGCCCGACGCCGTAGCCGCGAGCGAGCTCGGCATCGCGCGCCTGCGCCTGCTGCATCGCCAGCCCGGGGTCGAGGAAGGCCCAGGCGCGCAGCCGGGCCTCGCACGCCTCGATGCGGGCGAGGCAGGCCGCCACCAGCTCGGCCGAGGACAGCCGGCCCGCGGCGATCCTCCGCGCCGCCTCGGCAGCCGAGAGGTCGGCCGGGTCAGTCATCCCCGGGTTCCATGAAATCGCCGATCCAGCGCTGGTAGTCGTGGCGCCGGGTCAGCCGGTCCATCAGGCCCTTCGGCGCCAGCTCCGGCAGGTCGGGGGGCTCCACCCCGTCGCGCTGCGCCTTCAGCGTGGCGTGCATCGCCTGGATGGCGGCGGGCAGCGTCGGGTGGCCGCGCAGGCACACCCTGACGCCGTGCGCGGCCAGCTTCTCCGCGCTCATGCTGTGCCAGGCCCGGCCCTCCATGACCAGCGGAACCGGCACCTCGGCGGCCACCGCCGCGACCTCCTCGGCGGTCTCGACGCCGAGCAGGAAGACCGCGTCGACCCCGGCCGCGGCATAGGCCCGCGCCCGCGCGATGGCGTCGTCGAGCGAGGTGATGCGCGCCGCGCCGGTGCGCCCGACGATCACCAGCGCCGGGTCGCTGCGTGCCGCCAGCGCCGCGCGCATCTTGCCCACGCCCTCCTCCACGGCGAGCAGCCGCGCGGCGCCGCCCTGCCCGAAGGCGCGCGGCAGGGCGGTGTCCTCGATGCTCAGCGCGGCGACGCCGGCGGCCTCCAGCTCCTCGACCGTGCGCATCACGTTCAGCGCGTTGCCATAGCCGTGGTCGGCGTCGACCATGACCGGCAGCGCGCTGGCGCGGCCGATGCGCCGGCACTGGCCGGCGAGCTCGGTCAGCGTCAGCACGATCAGGTCCGGCGCGCCGAGCACCGCCAGCGAGGCCGACGACCCGCCGACCATGCCGATCTCGAAGCCCAGATCCTCGGCGATACGCGCCGACAGTGCGTCGAAGACCGAGGCTGGCACCAGGCAGCGGTCGCCACCGAGGTATTCGCGGAATCTCTCGCGGCGCGCGCGGTACATGCGGTCTCTCCCCCCGGGTGTCGTCTATTCCGTCGTTTTCACCGTCGCGTGGGCGTCCCAGAACGCCACCGCCGCGTCGTATTTCGCCCGGTCGACCGGGATCCCCAAGCCGCCCTCGGCCCGGCCGAGGGCGTTGCGCCACTGGGTGATCGGCGGCATCGGCGGCTCGACCGGCTCCAGCGTGCCGATCACCGAGACGATGCCCCAGTCGCAATCGGGCACGGCCTGTTCCTCGACATAGTCCGCCGCCTCGGCGACCAGCTGGGCGTGGCTGTAGAGGATCAGGTCCAGCCAGCGGGCGACGGGGGCCTCGACCTCCGCCGCGTCGAACCAGCGCTCCAGCACCGCCATCTCGCCCTCGCGCCGCCTGGCATAGCCCGAGCGCAGCAGCGCCCGGTTCGCCATGCTGATCGGTGCGAAGCCGCAACGGGTGGGCGAGTCGTTCGCCAGGAACAGGTGCTGGCAGAACGGCGCATAGCCCTCGACCTGCCGCGTGTCGGAGGCATTGCAGCGCCTGACCAAATCATCGGGCGAAAGACCGACGATCCGGGTGCCGCTGGCGCGCGGCTCCCAGTTCCGCAGGGCGAAATCCGTCATGGCGATACGCATTCGCGGCTTTCCTCCCCTCCGCCGAGCACAACATTTCACGCCCTTCGGAGCCATGCTAGGGTTTCCGGCGAAACACCGGAAGGATCACGACGATGATGACGGGCGAGGAATACCGTGAGTCCCTGAGACGGCTGAACCCCCGCGTCTTCGTCAACGGACGGCGGGTCGAGGACGTCGCCACGGCCCCCGAGCTGGCGCCCGGCGTCGCTGCCGTCGGCGTCACCTACGACCTCGCCCACGACGCGCGCTATGCCCACCTGATGACGGCGCGGGGCGAGGACGGCGGCCCGGCCGGCAGAACCGTCAACCGCATGGTGGCGATCGACCGCGGGCCGCAGGACCTGATCGAGAAGCTCGAGGCCGTGCGGCTGGTCTGCCGCGAGGTCGGCTGCGCCCAGCGCTACCTGACCCACGACGCCTTCGGCGCCATCCACCAGGCGACCCACGCCATGGACGCCGAGCTGGGCACCGACTACCACGCCCGCTTCCGCGCCTATCTGGCGCAGGCGCAGGCCGGGGACGCCGCGCTCGGCGTCGCCATGACCGACGGCAAGGGCGACCGCTCGCTCAGGCCGCACCGGCAGCCCAATGCCGACGCCTATGTCCACATCTCCGCGCGGCGACAGGGCGGCATCGTCATCCGCGGCGCCAAGGCGATCGTCACCGGCGCGCCCTACATGCACGGACTGATGGTCATGCCCTGCCGCACCATGACCGCCGAGGACGCCGACTTCGCGGTGTGCTGCGCCGTGCCCCTCGATGCCGAGGGCCTGACGCTGGTCTCCCGCCCCGCCGGGCGGCCCGGCGAGGCGGCGGCGAAGTTCTCGGCCAAATACGGACAGTGCACGGCGGTGGCCATCTTCGACGACGTCTTCGTGCCCTGGGAGCGGGTGTTCATGGCCGGCGAGTGGCAGCACACGCAGCGGCTGGTCTCGGCCTATGCAACGCACCACCGGCACTCGTGCATCGGCGCGCGGGCGGGCTTCGGCGACCTCCTGATCGGCGCCGGCGTGCTGGCGATCGAGAGCCTCGGCCTCGACGCGGAGCGCACCCGGCACCTGCGCGACGACCTGATCGAGCTGATCAAGATCGTCGAGGGCTGGTACGCCTGCGGCGCGGCGGCCTCGATCTACGGCTTCGCCCACCCCTCGGGCGCGGTCCAGCCAGACGGGGTCTTCGCCAATGTCGGCAAGCTGATGATGGCGACTCAGATCTACGACCTGCATCGGCTGGCGCACGAGGTCTCGGGCGGCATGGTGGTGGCCCTGCCCGGCCCCGAGGAGGACCACAACCCCCAGACCCGCGGCGACCTGATGGCGATGCTGGGCACGCGGCCGGACGTGCCCTACGACAAGCGCGCCGAGGTCATGCGGCTGATGAACGACCTCACCGCCTCGGACACCGCCGGCTGGATGTCGGTGATCTCCCTGCATGGCGGCGGCAGCCCCGAGGCGATGCGGCGCGAGATCTACCGCTACTATCCGCTGGAGGAGCGGCGCCGGCTGGTCGAGCGGCTGCTCGACCGCGGCGCGCTGGACCTGGGCCAGACCCCCTCGAAGCAGCCCGCGCGCTGCTGCCCGGTGGGCTGCCAGGTGCCCCAGACGCCGCGGCTCGGCGACGCAGGGGACGCGAGCCCCTCCTCCGACTGGGCGGCACAGTGACGCAGCCCGCCGCCAGGCCGCGCGGCCTGGCCCCGGCCCCGCCTGCAACCACGCGTCAATTCGCCGGCAAGCATCGGGCAGCCGGCCCGCATGAGGCGCCAGCACTGCGCCGGTTGCAGCAGAAAACAGTTGCAACCGCGAACTGTACGTTGTCTCATTTCGGGACAGAGCGCTGGCTACTCGGAGATGTCGGCCTCTTCCCGAAGCGATTTGTGCCACGTGTCGACCGCGCCGGTCCGCCGGCGCGGTCGGTGCGTCTTGTGGCCGGTTCCAGGGCGGCTCCTAGGCCGCCTCCCGCGCCGCCTCGGCGATCTTGGCCAGCTCGCGCGCGACCTGGAAAGCGCCCTTGACCCGCTCGGCGTCGCCGGTCCAGTCGCGGCGCACCACCAGGCGGTTGTCGCGCACCTTGGCCAGGCCCCGCTGCTCCTGCATGAAGGCGGCCAGCCCGGCGGGGTTGGCGAAGCGGTCGTCCCTGAACTGGATCGTCGCCCCCTTCGGGCCGGTGTCCATGCGCGCGATGCCGGCGCTCCGGCACAGCGCCTTGATACGCACGACGCGCAAAAGCGTCTCGACCTCGGCGGGCAGCTTGCCGAAGCGGTCGTGCAGCTCGGCGGCGAAGCCCTCGAGGTCGCGCCGCGTCTCGAGCCCCGAGAGCCGGCGGTAAAGCCCCAGCCGCACGTCGAGGTCGGGCACGTAGTCCTCGGGGATCAGCACCGGCACGCCAAGGCTGATCTGCGGCGCCCAGGTCTCCTCGGGCTCGACCGCCTGGCCGGTCTCGCCGGCGCGGATGCGCGCGATCGCCTCCTCCAGCATCTCCTGGTAAAGCTCGTAGCCGACCTCGCGGATATGGCCCGACTGCTCCTCGCCCAGCAGGTTGCCGGCGCCCCTTATGTCAAGGTCGTGTGAAGCCAGCGTGAAGCCCGCGCCCAGCGTGTCCAGCGAGCCCAGCACCCTGAGCCGCCGATCGGCCTGCGGCGTCAGCGGCTTTCGGGGCTCGGTCGTCAGGTAGGCATAGGCGCGCAACTTGGCGCGCCCGACCCGGCCGC
>NZ_JBZSYN010000033.1:0-8087 GCF_058622915.1 Thermohalobaculum sp.
CGGCGCGCGCTGCCCCGCCCCCCGGCCGCGGTCGCTCGACGAAATCCTCTCCCCTCATCGCCGCGGACGATAGAACGCCTCAGTTGGGCGGAGCAAGCGCGCCGGCGCGCCGAACCGCTGCGGCGCCGATTATTGCTGCGGTGTGCGTCGTTCCTGCCCCGGCGCGCGGCCCGTGCCGTCGCCCTCGGCGCCGCCGGCGCGGGTTGTTAGGGCAGGGTCTTGAGGTTCTGCCGCGCCAGGTCCGCCACCGTGGTGGTGCGCGCATTGACCCCCTTCTCCTGGGCGACCTGCGTCACCTGCGCGCTGCCGCCATACTTGACCGCCGCCTGGTATTGCTGGCGCGCCAGGTCGGTCTTGTCGAGCCGCTGGTAAGCCACGCCCAGGTTCAGGTGGGCGTAGGGGTTGTCCGGGTATTTCTTCAGCACCTTCTGGTACTGGTCGACAGCGGCGGGAAACTTCTGCGAGACCATGAGCTTCCAGCCCTTCGCCAGCCCCGCACTGGGTCCGGTGGCGCAGCCGGCCAGCGTGAGCGCCGCGATGGTGACGCCAAGCAGCATGAATTTCCGCATCATCGACTCCGCATCAAAGATTTCGGGCAGGGAAATCCCCGCCCGCTCGCCCCGGAGGATCATCGGCGTCCCCCGGGCTGTTCCCGGCATCGCCGCGCCGCCAGCTCGCGCGGCTCACATCTGCGATATTCACGAAGGATTGCTCGCTTGTGGCATCGTCTGCAGATTTACGATACGATGATTGAACGTGTTCGGTCTAGGGGCGCCGGGCGGACCCCGGCGAGGAGAAGATGTGCATGCGGCCGAACAGGCGTAACGGTATGACAGAGGCGGCGTGACGAGTAGCAGCATGCGGATTTGTCCTTCCCTGACCGGCGTGTCCCGGGCTGTGGCCTGGATCGCGCTTTTCGCCGTGGTGGCCCCGGTGGCGCACGCGCAGGACAGCAGCGCGGCGCAGCTGGCCTCCGCCCAGCCGGGCGGCACGGCGCCCGGACCGGTTTCCGGTGCTCCCCCCGGCACGCCCCCAAGCACAGCCCCAAGCACAGCCCCGGGCGCGTCTCCCGCGGCCGCCCCGCTGGCGGGCGTGCAGGGTGGCCAGGCAAAGGAGAAGTGCAAGCTCATCACCGCCAAGAAGGGTCAGAGCGCCGAGCTGATCAAGAAGAAGACCAAGTCCGAGGGCGAGCAGTTCCCGTTTCTGCAGTCCCAGGCCAACCTTCTCGAACAGTTCCGCGTGCCCGAGAAGGAGCGCAAGCGCTGCGCCTTCGCGTTCGGCCTGGCCTCTTCAGCCGCTTCGGCGGCGTCCGCCGGCGCCGCGGCTGGCGCGGGTCTGGGGACCCTGGCCGGCGCCGGCATCGCCGTCGCGCCCGTCGCCATTGCCGCAGGCGTCGCGGCGGCGGCCGCGGCGGTCGCGGCGTCCTCGAGCGGCGGGAACAACACGATTCCCACCACCAGCACGACGGGCCAGTAGCAGTTGACCGGTTCGGCTGCAGGGCGAGGCGCAGTCGACAAGGCCGGCGACACGCGAGCGAGGGGCCTGGGCGCCCCTGAGCGGGAACGGCACTGATGGCCCGCGATCGGACCGAGGGCAAGCACAAGGACCACAAGCGCGGGCCGTGGGTGGGCCGGCGCATCCTGCGTCACGTCGGATTCATCGCCAGCGTGCTGGTCGTGATCGCGCTGTTGGTCGCGCTGCGCATCGCCGACCCGATCTTCGTCTCCAACGCCCGCCAAACCGCGTTCGATTTCCTGCAGCGGATCTCGCCGCGCAAATATACCGAGGCTCCGGTCAAGATCGTCGACATCGACGAGCGCTCGCTCAGGGAGCTCGGCCAGTGGCCGTGGCCGCGCAAGCGTCTGGCCGAGCTGGTCGACCGCCTGCACGCCGCGGGCGCCGCGGCGGTGGCCTTCGACTTTCTCTTCGTCGAGCCGGACCGCGTCTCGCCCAGTCAGCTGCTCAAGGACCCGGCGGTTCGCTCGGCCCTGGGCGTCAAGGGCAAGGACACGGCTGCGAACCTGCCCAATTACGACGAGATCTTCGCCGATGCGATCAAGAACAGCAACGTCGTGCTGGGCTTCGGCACCTCGCCCGAGGTCAAGGCCAAGCCGCCGGTGAAGGCCGGCTTTGCCTACACCGGCGCGGATCCGGCGGCCTTTGTCTCGCGTCTGCGCGGCGGCGCGCGGCTCTTGCCGGTGCTCGCCAAGGCCGCCGCCGGAATCGGCTCGACCAACATCAGCAAGGAGTCCTCGGTCGGCACCGTGCGCGAGATCCCGCTGATCTGGAGCGACGGCAAGCGGCTCTACCCCAGCCTGAGCAGCGAGGCGCTGCGTGTGGCCCAGGGCGCACAGACCTATGTCGTGCACGCCGACCCGCAGGGCCGGGTGCACTCGATCCGCATCGGCGCCTTCAACGTGCCCACCGGCCCCGCCGGCGACCTCTATCTCTACTACACCCATTCGCGTCGCGACCGCTACATCAGCGCGGTGGACCTGTTCAACAACGACCAGCTGCGCAAGCTCGCCCCCAAGATTCGGGGCCGGATCATGCTGATCGGGACCTCGGCCGCGGGACTGTTCGACATCCACAAGACGGCGCTGGGCGAGAGCGTGCCGGGCGTCGAGATCCACGCCCAGGCGCTCGAGCAGATCCTCACCGGCCAGTTCCTGCAGCGACACGACTGGACGCGCGCCGTCGAGCTTCTGGCGCTGGCGCTGGGCTGCCTGATCGTCAGCATGACCACCATGTATGGCGGCGCCCGCGTGTCCTTCGCGATGGGGGGCGTGGTCTGCGCCATCATCGCGGGCGGCGCCTGGTATGCCTTCCGCAATGAGGGCATCCTGATCGACTACAGCTACCCGATCGTCGGCACCACGGCGATGTGGTTCCTCGCCACCGCCTACCGCTATATCATCGCCGACAAGGAAAAGCGGCTGATGCGCAACGTCTTCAGCCGCTACGTCCACCCCACCGTGCTCAAGGACATCGAGCGCAATCACAGCCAGGTCAGGCTGGGGGGCGAGAACTGCGAGCTCACGGTGCTGTTCACCGACGTGCGCAACTTCACGCCGCTCAGCGAGCGGCTGACGCCGGAGGAGCTGGTCGAGTTTCTCAACACCCTTTTGGGCCGGCTGGGGGGCGAGATCACGCGCGAGTCCGGGGTCATCGACAAGTTCATCGGCGACTCGGTGATGGCGTTCTGGAACGCGCCGCTGCGCCAGTCCGACCATGCCAGGCTCGCCTGTGCCGCCGCGCTGAAGATGCGCTCGGCGATGCGCGAGATGTCCGCCCAGGGGGGCTTCGCGCTGCCCGAGGAGGTGGCGCGCGACGCCTCGATCGAGATCGGCGTGGGCATCAACACCGGGCCGGCCTGCGTCGGCAATGTCGGCTCGGCGGAGCGCTTCAACTACTCGGCCATCGGCGACGCCGTGAACATCGCGGCGCGGGCCGAGTCGGCGTGCAAGGAGCTGGCCTACGACCTCGTCGTGTGCCGCTCCACCGCCGAGCAGGTGCCCGACTTCGCCTTCCTCGATGCCGGCGGCGTGCCGCTGAAGGGCAAGACGGAGCCGGTCAGGATGACCATCCTCGTGGGCGACGAGGCGATGAAATCGTCGCCGCAG
This sequence comes from Thermohalobaculum sp., assembly GCF_058622915.1. Classification (NCBI taxonomy): domain Bacteria; kingdom Pseudomonadati; phylum Pseudomonadota; class Alphaproteobacteria; order Rhodobacterales; family Paracoccaceae; genus Thermohalobaculum; species Thermohalobaculum sp. Next base: position 3,624 of record NZ_JBZSYN010000033.1, read on the forward strand.
TTCCAGCAGTTCGTGCGCCGCTACGAGGCTCTGATCGAGGCGCTGAAGAAAGACCGTCCGGAAGAGGCCGAGAAGGCGATGGAGGAGTGCCAGGGCCTGGTCGAGCAGCTGGAACCGGGCCTGCAGCGCTATCTCGACCGGATTCCCCGGCGCCGCAAGGATTTCGCCTTGAAGCCGAGCGCCGAGCTGGCCGGCGCTTCGACCGCCTGATCGCGCGGCCGGACCGGGCGCGCTGCGCGCAATCTCTGTCGCCGGCCGCGGGCGCCGCGCCCGCCATCGACCTTGCCCGAGAAGGCGGCGAAAGCCACTCGAATTTCGCACGACGTGCGAATTTTCACAAACATACGAATATCGCTTGGCTAGAAATGCACGTATGGTGAGTCGCGTGACGAGAAGTGTATGGTGCAGTGCGAGTTCAAGGGTTAAAATACCTCGGGCGCCGGGTGCGCGTCCGTCGGATATTGGCGTAACGATAGACAGAGTAGCGTTGGTGTTGGCGATGCGCCGGGCAAGGCGCAGTGGGACAACATTTCAAAGGTGATTCACATGCGTGTCTTTTGCACCTTCCTGGCCGGGCTCGCCGCGGTCACGCTGTCGCTGTCGGCCCCTGCGGCATCCGCTGCCGAGAAGAACATCGGCAAGGCATTGGCGGTCGTCGATCACGCCTCTGCGCAGGGCCAGGTGGGCAAGCGGACCCTCAGCGTCGGGGCGCCGGTCTATCTCGGTGACCACGTCACCACCGACGCCAAGGGCACGGCGCAGCTGTTGTTCAAGGACGGCACGCGCATGGTGGTCGGCCCGAACTCGGAGCTGGTGCTCGACGCCTTCGTCTTCCGCTCGGCGGCGCCGGAGAACCGGGTCGCGATGCGCGCGCTGTCGGGGGCCTTTCGCTTCATCACCGGCCACGCCAACAAGGACGCCTACCTGATCAACACGCCCTCGGCGACCATGGGCGTGCGCGGAACCGAGTTCGACATCGCCGTGACCCCGAACGAGACCAGCGTTCTGCTCTATACCGGCTCCGCCGCGGTGTGCGGCAACAATGCCGGCTGCACGATCGCGACCGGCGCGCCCGAATAGCTCGCGCCGACTCGCCTGCGCCGGCTAACCCGCGCCCCCAGCGCCCTGGCCGACCGGGCCCGCGGGCGCGCCGCACCCTTTGCCTATGGCGCCAAGACTTGCTAGACTTCCCTCACAGTGGGGTTAAGGCGGCGAGGGCGTGTCCTGATGAGAGTGACCGGGTTGGTTGCCGCGCTGGCAGCTTCATGCGTTGTGTATTTCGGGGCGATGGCTGGAGCGAAGGCGCTCACGATCAACGAATACGACCATCTGGTCATCGACCAGAAGGAGAACTTCGTCTCCACGGTTCTGCACTTCTACTACTACAACTACAAGAACAATCCGGACACGACCTATGAGGCGAAGTGCATGGTCCGTCTGGACAAGGCGTCTACCTCAACTGGAAAGCCGTACCTCATGTCGCTGATCACGCAGCATTTGAATTCCGCGCGCGCCGATCCGGGGAAGAACAAGCAATCGGTCGAGGGAATCATAAAGCAGGTCATCGAGCAGGAGTGCAGGCAGGGCTGAGGCGCGCACGCCGCGCGCCGACCCGCCGCCGCTCGCCTCCCGCCGTGCCTGCCCGCACCCCTGCGTCCTTTCGCGGTTTGACAGCCGCGGCGCACGCCCTGTAAGCGCCGGAGCCGGAATGGTTGAACAGATGCGGCACCTGCACGGCGGACCGGCGGGCTCGCAAGGGCGGCGGACCGGCTCCGTCGCCTATGCGGGCATCTTCGCGCTCGGCGCGCTGCTTTACTGGCTCTCGGCGGTGCACCCGGCCGAGATGCCGGTCTGGGGGCCCTACGACTTCTCGATCCCGGTCTACCTGGCGACGGTGCTGGCCGTGCTGTGGTTCGTTCGCGGCCTCGGGCTGACGCCACCGGCCGAGCGGCCGCCCATGTGGCGCAGCCTGTGCTTCTTCGCCGGGCTCGCCCTGACCTATGCCGTGCTGCAGACGCGGTTCGAATACTGGTCGCAGCACATGTTCTTCCTCAACCGCATCCAGCACGTCGCCATGCACCATGTCGGGCCGATGCTGATCGCGCTCGGCTGTGCCGGCAGCACGATCCGGCGCGGCATGCCCGCCTGGCTGCGCCCCGTGCTCGACAGCCGCCCGGTCGCCGCGATCCTGCGCGTGACCCAGGAGCCGCTGGTCGCCGCCGTCCTGTTCGTGGGCCTGTTCTGGTTCTGGCTGATCCCCAGCGTGCATTTCCGCGCCATGATCGACCCCAGGCTCTACGCCGTGATGAACTGGAGCATGGTGATCGACGGCATCCTGTTCTGGTGCGTGGTGCTCGATCCGCGGCCCTGCCCGCCGGCGCGCGCCTCCTACGCCATGCGCGCCGCGCTGGCCATCGGCATCATGTTCCCGCAGATCGTGCTGGGCGCGCTGATCACCTTCGCCACGGTCGATCTCTATCCCTATTACGACCTTTGCGGGCGGCTGTTTCCCTCCATCAGCGCGGTCGACGACCAGCAGCTGGGCGGGCTGGTGATCTGGATTCCGCCGGCGATGATGAGCGTCATCGCCATGCTGCTTGTGTTCAACGAGATCCGGATGCACGACGCAAGGATGGAGAAAGCCTGAGATGTCCCAGTCCAGCTACACGATGGCCGCGCTCGCCGGGCGCCGCCGGCGCCATGTCCTGCTCGCCGCATTGGCGGCCAGCCTGGTTCCGATGGCGGCGCCGGGGGCCGGGCAGGGCCTCGAGATCAGCAATGCCTGGATGCGGCTGATAATCCCGTCCCGCCCCGCCGCCGGCTATTTCAAGCTCACCAACGGCACCGATACCGCGGTGACGCTTGTCGGCGCCAGCTCGCCGGCCTGCGGCAGCCTGATGCTGCACCGAAGCGTCAGCCAGGGCGGCCAGGACAGGATGGTGATGGTGCACAGCATCCCCGTGGCAGCGCACGACAGCGTCACCTTCGCCCCCGGCGGCTATCACCTGATGTGCATGCAGCCATCGGCGGCGGTCACGCCCGGCAAGGCCGTCGAGGTGACCCTGGAATTTAAGGGCGGCGCCTCGCTCAGCGCCAGCTTTGAGGTGCGCAACGCCATGGGCAAATAGGCCGGTCAGACCATGTGCATCAGGCGCGAGAAGAACCCGCGCGGATGCGCCTCGTCGATCAGGCGGCGCAGGTCGGCCTCGGTGCCCTTGATGTCGGGCCTCACCTGGCTCATCGAGGCGACCAGCAGCCGCGCCGCGCCGGTGGCGTCGAACACGTAGACCGCCGAGCTGTGGCTGACCTCGTAGGGCTGGCCGTCCTTGGCCGGCGTGACCGAGTGCACGATGCGATAGCGCCGCGCCAGGGCGTCGATCTGGTCCTGCGTGCCCCGCAGCCCCTCGATTTGCGGCGCGAAGTGCCCGACATAGGATTTCAGCACCGGCAGGGTGTCGCGGTTGCGATCGACCGTGACGAACAGCACGCGCACATTATCGGCCGCCGGGCCCAGACGGTGCAGCACGTCGGAGATGTTGGCCAGCGTCGTCGGGCACACGTCGGGGCAGAAGGTATAGCCGAAATACAGCATCACCACCTTGCCCTTGTAGTCGGCGGCGGTGACCTGCCGACCGTCCGAGGCCCGGGTCATGGTGAACTTGAGCGCCGGCGAGCTTCCGGTCACGTCGGTCGCATGCCACTTGGCCCCACTGCCGCAGCCGGCGAGCAGGGCGAGGCCGCCCAGGCCGACCAGGCCCACGGCTGTGCGTCTGGTCACGAATGGCAGGGGGGGCACCTGGCCCCCGGCTTCAGGGTTTGGGGATCGCATGGGTCGCCTCGAATTGCAGCACCAGCACCGCGACCCCGACCGCCGTGGCAAGCACGAGGGCGGCGACCGCGACCAGCCGGATGGCCAGGACCCGGTTTTGCCGGCGCAGCTCGCCGGGGTCGCGCTCCTGCACCGCGCTCTCGGGTGCGGTCCCGGGTGCGGCTTCGGGCGCGGTCCCGGGCTGTGAGTCGCTGGCCAAGGCCGTGCCTTGGGCTGTCGCCTGCTCTGCGGCGTCCGAGCGACCGGGCATCGGCATGGGCAAACCCTTCTTCACTTAGGGCTGGCTGACCATCTCGGGTGATGGCGGCAGACTATGGAACCGGGGACCGAGGTTCAAGCGCAGGCGCCGCTTATCCGGGGCAATCCCCCGCGACCGATCGGCGCGGCCCCGCCCGCTCGCCACCGGTCAGAAGCAGCGCGCCCGAACGGGCCGGGGCGATAGCCGCGCCCGCCAGACGGGGCGCTCGGCGGCGGCGGGCGCGGTGCGGCGCTGGCGCGCCGGAACGGACGGCAAAACTCGCCCCCTTCGCAACCCGGCGCAACCCGGTGCGACGGGGGCGGTCCCGGGCTCCGGCGCGAACCGGTTAACTCCTACAGTCCGACTAAAAGAATTAACCATGCCGGGGCACGTGCAG
>NZ_JBZSYN010000034.1:0-20747 GCF_058622915.1 Thermohalobaculum sp.
GCCGGCCGCGGCGCCGCCGGGCCCGAGCCGGGCGGCGTAGCGGCGGTCGACGAGCACCCGCGGCAGGGTTTCGGGATTGAGTTCGATCTCCCAGCCGCCGCGCGCCCCGCGCCTGAGCAGGACGTCGGGCACCCGGGTCGCGGGGAGCTCCTCGCCGAATGACAGGCCCGGCCGCGGGTCGAGGGCGCGCAGTTCTGCCAGCATGTCCGAGAGATCCGCCTCGTCGACGCCGCAAATTGCGCGCAGCCGCCGCCGCTCGCCGCGCGCGACCAGCCCGAGGTTTTCGAGCAGCGCGCGCATCGCCGGATCCAGCCGGTTGCGCTCGGCCAGCTGCAGGGCGAGGCATTCGGAAAGGTTGCGCGCGCCGACGCCGGTCGGCTCGCAGGCCTGCACGAGCGCCAGCGCCGCCTCGAGATCCGCCGGCCGGACGCCGAGGCGCTCGGCCAGTTCGCCCGGCCCGACGCGCCAATAGCCGGCCTCGTCCAGCTCTTCGACGATCAGCCTGGCGAGTGCCGAGACAGCCCCCCGCGCGCGCATGTGGCCGAGCTGCGCAAGCAGGTGCTCGCGCAACGTCGCCGGCCGCTCCGGCCTGCCGTCAAAGTCGAAATCTCCAGGCTGGGAGCCGCCGCGACCGCCCCCGCCGAGCCCGGCCCAAGCCGCGCTCTCGCGCGGCGCGGCGTCGTAGACGTTCTCGGTGCCGGTGTCCAAAGCCTCCGCGCCCAAGGTCGCGCCGCCCTCGCGCGCCGCCCAGCGGTCGAGCGGCGCCTCAAGCGACGGCTCCTGACCCGCGCCGCGCGGGGCGCGGTCCTCGGGCGGCTCCGCCAGGGTCAAGAGCGGGTTCTTCTCGACTTCCTCGCGCACGAAGTCGCGCAGCTCCAGATTCGACATCTGCAGCAGCCGGATCGCCTGCTGCAGCTGCGGCGTCATGGCCAGCCGCTGCCCCTGTCTGAGCTCCAGTCGAAGTCCCTGCGCCATCTGCCGGCCTGCGTCCGCCTCCTGCCGCCCGAGAGCCGCAGGCTGGCCGGGGCAGGTTACTAAATGCGGAACCGCTCGCCCAGGTAGACCCGGCGCACGTTGACGTCGCGTACGACCTCGTCCGGCGTTCCGCTCATCAGGACGCGACCATCATGCAAGATGTATGCCCGGTCAATGATCTCGAGCGTCTCGCGCACGTTGTGATCGGTGATGAGCACGCCGATGCCACGGTCCTTCAGGTGCGCGACCAGGCTGCGGATGTCGTTCACCGCGATCGGGTCGATGCCGGCGAAGGGCTCGTCGAGCAGGATGAAGGCCGGGTCGGTGGCGAGGCAGCGCGCGATCTCCACGCGCCGCCGCTCGCCGCCCGAAAGCGCGGTGGAGGGCGTGCGCCGCAGATGCGTGATCGAGAACTCGCCGAGAAGCTCGTCGAGGCGGCGCGCCCGGGTCACCCGGTCGCGCTCGACCAGTTCCAGCACGGCGCGGATATTGTCCTCGACGCTCAGGCCCCGAAAGATCGAGGCCTCCTGCGGCAGGTAGCCCAGGCCCAGCCGGGCGCGCCGGTACATGGGAAGACCGGTCAGCTCGATGCCGTCGAGGAAGATGGTCCCGCTATCCGCCGGCACCAGCCCGACGATCATGTAAAAGCAGGTGGTCTTGCCGGCGCCGTTGGGGCCCAGAAGCCCCACGACCTCGCCGCGGTGCAGCTCGACCGAGACGTCGCGCACCACCGGCCGGCGCCGATAGCTCTTGCCCAGGCCGGCAGCGACCAGGCCTTCGCGCGCGACCGAGTCGGGCCCGATCTCGCGCCCTGCGGCCGTCTCCTCCGGGGCGCTGCCCGTCTCCTTGTCCACGATTCTCACTCCCGGGCCGTGTCAGGCGCCCGTCACTGGGCCTTGGTTCCCGCCGAGTTGGTTGCCTTGGAGGGGGTTGCCGTCGAGTTGGTTGCCTTCGAGGGCGTGAAGACGCTCTTGACCCGGCCGCCTTTGCTGCCTTCGACGTGGCCGGTCCCGGCGTCGAGGTTGATGACCAGCTGCTCGCCCGAGATCGCGTTCTTTCCCTGGGTCAGTACCACGCCGCCGCCCATGCGCATCATGCCTCCGGCCACGTCGTACTCGGCCCACTTGCCCTTGGCGGTCTCCGAGCCGTTGGACAGGAACACGTTGCCCTCGGCACGCATGTCCTTGATCTTGCCGGTGCCGGTGCTGCTGCCGGTGTTGGCGCTGTTGCCGGTGCTGGCGCTGCTGCTGCCGGTGCTCGCGCTGCTGCTGCCGGTGCCGGCGCTGCTGCTGGTGCCGGACGCCGACTGGCCGCTGTCGTAGAAGACCGTCAGCTTGTCCGCTGTCAGCTTCAGCGTGCCCTGCTCGGCCACCACCTTGCCCGAGAAGATCGCCTTTCCCTGAGCCTGCTGCACGTCCAGGGTGTTCGAGACGATCTGGATCGGCGCGCTGGAGTCGTGCTTGAAGCCGCCGAATGGCGCGCCCGTTTGCGCCGACGCAGCCGGCATGCCGGACGGGATGCTCAGCAGCACCCCCAGCAAGACAATGGCCGCCGTTCTTGCCAAATCGCCGTCCTCCTTTCAGCCGCGACTGCCGCGCCCTATTTTCCGGCGCCCGCGTTCCCGGCCGGAATGAACACCACCCGCACCCGGTTTTCAAACCAAATTTGCCCGTCGGCGAGTCCCTTAGAGCCGGCCTGGGCATGCATCCTGCCCGCCTGAACGCTGCCGCTCGGGCCTGTCACGTGGACAGGTCCGGGCGCGATGGCAGTGCGCTTCTTGAAGTCGAAATCCATTTTCGCGGTGTCGATTTGGTAGCCGTCCGAGGTCTTGATGCTGACATTGCCCTCGAGCTGGCCGGTCTGGTTGCCGCGGTCGAGACGCCCGGTCGCCGCCGACACCGAGACGGTCCGCCCATCGCTGAGCTTGATCTGGCCGCGCGGCTTCTCAAGCGAGATCAGGCGCGGCATGGTGCTGTCGGGCAGCGCCCAGTCGGCATGCACGACGAACGGCTCGCCCTGGGCAGTCACCCCGGCGAAGCGCGGGTTCTCCAGCCTGAGCCCGGCGCCGAGCTGCGCCAGCTCCTGGGGTGAGAAGATGCCCGTGACGCTGCCGCGGTGACGGGCACTGAGGAAGATCACGGCCACCAGCGCGAGGGCGGCCAGCGGCAGGGCGACCTTCATCAGCGCGACCAGCCGCGAATGGCGGCGAACGCGCCGCCCGGTCTTGCGGACGCGTTCCTGAGGGGTCAGGTCCTGCATGGCACCTCAGGCCTCGTCGACCCCGGCGCGCAGGCAATCATGCATGTGAATCAGGCCGAGCGGAGACACCGGTGGGTCGGTGTCGGTGACGAACAGGCAGGTGATCTTGCGTTCGTTCATCAGCCGCACCGCCTCCTGCGCAAGCCGGTCGGGATGGATGGTGCGCGGGGTGTGCGTGGCCACGTCGCTGGCCAGCCTGTCCAAAAGCCCGTCCATGTGCCGGCGCAGGTCGCCGTCGGTGATGATGCCGGTGAGCCTGCCTTCCTCGTCGATCGTGCCCGCGACGCCATAGCCCTTCTGGGTCATGACCAGCAGGGTTTCTGGCATCGGCGCCGACTCGGCAACCAGCGGCAGCTTGTCGCCGGAGACCATGAGCTCGCGCACCTTGATCAGCTGCGAGCCGAGCGTGCCGCCGGGATGGAACTCGGCGAAGCGCTCCGGAGTGAAGGCGCGCCGCTCCATCAGCGCCACGGCCAGCGCGTCGCCCAGCGCGAGCGTCAGCGTCGTCGAGGTGGTCGGTGCGAGGCCCACCGGGCAGGCTTCGGCCGCCTGCGGCAGCTGGATCGACACGTCCCCCGCGCGCAGGAGCGTGGATCCGGGCCGGCTCGCCACCCCGATCAGCGGGATGGAGAAGCGTCGCGTATAGGCGATCACATCGGCCAGCTCGCGCGTCTCGCCCGAGTTCGACAGCACCAGCACCACGTCGTCGCTGGTGATCATGCCGAGATCGCCGTGGCTTGCCTCGGCCGGGTGGACGAACTGCGCCGGCGTGCCGGTCGAGGCCAGCGTCGCCGCGATCTTGCGCCCGACATGGCCGGACTTTCCCATGCCCGAGACGATGACGCGGCCCCTGGCGGCGACCATGATCTCGACGGCGGCGGCGAAGGCCCCGCCCAGCTGCTCCGCGAACAGGGCCAGTGCCGCGGCCTCGATGTTGAGCACGCGCCGGCCGATCGCGATCGCGCGGCTTCGCTCGTCCTGCGCGTCCCGCTGCGCCTTGCTGGTTTCGGCGACCGCCATGACTCGTTCCCTCATTCCGCGCCGGCTCAGTGAGCGAAGACGTCCGGCTCGTCCCAGCCTTCCAGGTCCAGCAGCGCCCGATCGGGCAGGAACCGGAAGCATGCCTCGGCCAGCCGGCTGCGACCCTCGCGCGCGATCCGCGCCTCGAGCTCGGCTTTCAGCCTGTGCAGGTATAGAACGTCCGAGGCCGCATATTCCAGTTGCGCGTCGGACAACGTTTCCGCGCCCCAGTCCGAGGTCTGCTGCTGCTTCGACAGATCGACCCCGAGCAGCTCGCGGCACAGGTGCTTGAGCCCGTGCTGGTCGGTATAGGTGCGGCACAGCTTGGACGCGATCTTGGTGCACCAGACCGGCCGCGCCACGGCGCCGAGGCCGTGCGCCAGCGTGGCGATGTCGAAGCGGCCGTAGTGGAACAGCTTGAGCACCCGGCGATTGCGCAGCAGGCGGCCCAGATTGGGCGCCCGCCGCTGACCGGGCGCCACCCGCACCAGATGGGCCGCGCCGTCGCCGCCCGACAGCTGCACCAGGCACAGCCGGTCGCGATGCGGCTTCAGTCCCATGGTCTCGGTGTCGATCGCCACCACCGGCCCGAGGTCGAGTCCGTCGGGCAGGTCGCGCTCGTGCAAGGTGATGGTCATTGCGGATCCGTAACCCCGCGTCCCGGTCGCGGGCGCAGGAAGGTGGTGCCCAGGAGAAGACTCGAACTTCCACGCCCGTGAAGGGCACTAGCACCTGAAGCTAGCGCGTCTACCAATTCCGCCACCTGGGCACAGGCTTCGGGCGCCCCGCGGACGCGCCGCTGATCTAGCCACGGGCGCGAATGATGTCAACGGGCCCTCTGCTATTGCCCCTGCCGCCGCGCCCGCGTAGACCTGTGCCGCCCGACACTGCGAGGAGGCCCGTCCATGTCCGACCAGTCCCCGCTCGTTACCATCATCGGCGGCTCCGGCTTCGTGGGGCGCTATATCTGCCAGAACATGGCGCGGCGCGGCTGGCGCGTGCGCGTCGCCTGCCGACGGCCGAACGAGGCGATCTTCGTGCAGACCTACGGCGTGGTCGGGCAGGTCGTGCCGGTCCAGTGCAATATCCGCAACGAGACGTCGCTGCGCGCCGCCATCCGGGGCGCCGACATCGTGGTGAACTGCGTCGGCGTGCTCTACGAGTCGGGCCGAAACAGCTTCGAGGCGGTGCAGGCCGAGGGTGCGGGCCTCGCCGCGCGCGTCGCCGCCGAGGAGGGGGCGCGCCGGTTCGTGCAGCTCTCCGCGATCGGCGCCGATGCGGATGGCGAGTCCACCTATGCCCGCACCAAGGCGCAGGGCGAGGCGGCGGTGCGCCAGGCATTCCCCGATGCGGTGATCCTGCGCCCCTCGGTGGTCTTCGGTCCCGACGGCGGCATCTTCGAGCGCTTCGCCGCAATGGCGCGCTACATTCCGTTCGTGCTGCCGATCGTGGGCGCCAAGACCCGGTTCCAGCCGGTCTGGGTGGCCGACGTGGCCGAGGCGGCGAGCCGCGCTGCCGCGGGCGGCGTCGCACCTGGCGTCTACGAGCTGGGCGGGCCCAACATCTACACGCTGCGCGGGATCGTGCAGCTGACGCTGCGCGCCGTCCGCCGGCGACGGCTGATCGTCAACATGCCTGTCTGGCTGGCCTATCTGCAGGCCTCCGTTCTGGAACGGCTACCAGTACCGCCGCTGACCGTCGACCAGGTGACGCTGCTCCAGCGTGACAACGTCGTCTCGGACGGCGCCAGGACCCTGTCCGATATCGGCATCGCCGCGGCGGCGGCCGAGGGCGTGATCGGGACGTATCTCGTCTCCTACCGCCCGCACGGCCAGTACCAGCGGATCGAGGGCGAGGGCGACGGCGGCGCCCCTGCCTGAACCGCCTCAGCCATAAGCGAGCGCCAGCAGGCCGGTGCCGAGCGCCAGCCGGTAGAGCACGAAGGGCAGCATGGTCCATTCGTGCCGGAACATGCGCATCATCACCGAGAGCGCGCCGAGCGCCGCGACGAAGGTCAGCCCCGCGCCGATGGCAATGTCGCCGGTCAGCGCGTAGGAGCCCGAGCGCGCCAGTTCCTCGGCCTCCAGCGCGCCGGCGGCCAGGGTGACCGGGATCGCCATCAACAGCGAGACCCGCGCCGCCTCCGCGCGCTCGAAGCCCAGCATCCGCGCCGCCGTCATGGTGATCCCCGAGCGGCTGGTGCCCGGGACCAGCGCCAGCGCCTGCGCCAGCCCCATCAGCACGGCGTCGGCGAGGCCCCAGCTGCTGCCGGCGCGCCGCTGCGCGCCGCGCCTGTCCGCGGCCCACAGCAGCAGGCCGCCCAGCAACGTGGCCCAGCCGATCACGGCGACCGCCCTGAGCGCCGTCACCGCTCCGCTCAAGGTTAGCGCCAGGCCCACCACCATGGCCGGCACCGTGGCCAGCGTCAGCAGCAGGAAAAGCCGCGCCGGCGCGGTGCGCCAGCGGCCCCGGGCAAGGTCGGCGAGCCCGGCGAACAGCAGGCCGGTCTCGCGCCGGAAGAAGACGCACACGGCGACGAGCGTGCCCATATGCACCGCAACGTCCATTGTTACGCCCTGATCGGGATTCCCGCTCAAGAGCGGCCACAGGACGAGGTGCCCCGAGGACGAGATCGGCAGGAACTCGGTGACGCCCTGGATCAGCGAGAGGGCGACGAGATCGAAAAGCGTCATGGGACCCCCGGGCGAAGCGGCAGCGTGCGATTCCTATGCACCTGCCCGCCGGGCGCAAGGGCCAGATTATGGCAGTGCGTCTGCCATAATTTCCGCATGAAAATTTTCTCGTTTCGCCCCGCAGGGCGAAAAACATGAAACCATGGCAGTATTGCTGACTTTATTTTCCACCCCGATTCCGCTAGGCAAGGCGCAAAGCATGATAATGAGGCGGCGCCCGGTCTCGGCACCGCCTCCCCCGGACCGGGAACGCCCATGGCGCAGAGAATGCTGAGATTCGTCGCGCTCGAGCGCGAGATGCCCGAGAAGCGCGGCGCCGGCGAGCGGGCCCGCGACTTCGCCGAGATCTATCGCCAGTTCGCAGCCGAGAAGGCGGCGGGCCAGGCCGGGCGCTGCTCGCAATGCGGCGTGCCGTTCTGCCAGACGCACTGCCCGCTGCACAACAACATCCCCGACTGGCTGAAGCTGACCGCCGAGGGCCGGCTCGAGGAGGCCTATGCCCTCAGCCAGGAGACCAACACCTTTCCCGAGATCTGCGGCCGCATCTGCCCGCAGGACCGGCTGTGCGAGGGCAACTGCGTCATCGAGCAGGCCGGCCACGGCACCGTGACCATCGGCGCCATCGAGAAATACATCACCGACACCGCCTGGGAGCAGGGCTGGGTCGAGCCGGTCCGGCCCGTGGCCGAGCGCCCTGAATCGGTCGGCATCGTCGGTGCCGGGCCGGCGGGGCTCGCCGCCGCCGACCGCCTCAGGCGCATGGGCTTCCAGGTCACCGTGTACGACCGCTACGACCGCGCCGGCGGGCTCATGACCTACGGCATCCCCGGCTTCAAGCTGGAGAAGCCGGTGGTGATGCGTCGCAACCGCCAGCTCGAGCAGGGCGGCGTAACCTTCAGGCTGGACTGCAAGGTCGGCGAGGACATCGGCTTCGCCGAGCTGCGCGAGGCGCACGACGCGCTCCTGATCGCCACCGGGGTCTACAAGGCGCGCGACCTCGGCGGCCCGGGCTCGGGGCTCGGCGGCATCGTCCAGGCGATCGATTATCTCACCGCCTCCAACCGCATCGGCTTCGGCGACGAGGTGCCCCGGTTCGGCTCGGGCGAGCTGAACGCCGACGGCAAGCGGGTCGTGGTCATCGGCGGCGGCGACACGGCGATGGACTGCGTGCGCACCGCCGTGCGCCAGGGCGCGAAATCGGTCAAGTGCCTCTACCGGCGCGACCGGGCCAACATGCCGGGCTCGCAGCGCGAGGTGGCGAACGCCGAGGAGGAGGGCGTCGAGTTCGTCTGGCTCACCGCGCCCAAGGGCTTTACCGGCGACGACGCGGTGACCGGCGTCAAGGCCGCCCGCATGCGGCTGGGCCAGCCCGACACCACCGGCCGCCGCACCCCCGAGCCGGTGCCAGGCTCGGATTTCACCGAGCCGTGCGAGCTGGCGATCAAGGCGCTGGGTTTCGACCCGGAGGACCTGCCGCGGCTGTGGGGCGTCGAGGGGCTCGAGGTCTCGCGCTGGGGCACCATCCGCGCCGACTTCCGCACGCATGCGACCTCGCTCGAGGGGGTCTACGCCGCGGGCGACATCGTGCGCGGCGCCTCGCTGGTGGTCTGGGCCATCCGCGACGGGCGCGAGGCGGCCGACGCCATGGCCGCCTGGATCGAGGCGCGGGCCCCGGCGAAGGTGGCGGCGGAGTGAAGCGGCGCCGCGGAGGTGGACGAAGGGTGAACAGTAAGCGGTCCTGAAATGGCCCGAGCAGCTCGGAGCAGCCGCGGCTGCCCCGGACGGCAACAACGCAGGACACGGACCGCGACAGGCGGAAGGACACGCACATGAAGATGACCGGAGGCTGCCTGTGCGGCGCGGTGCGCTTCGAGGCCGAGGACGTGCCCGAGGAGATCGGCGCATGCCATTGCGGCCAGTGCCGGCGCTGGGCCTCGGGGCCCTATTTCGCCGTGCGCGGCAACAATGTGCATTTCGAGGGCGAGGAGCATCTTGCCCGCTACGCCTCGTCCGAGTGGGCCGAGCGCGGCTTTTGCAAGGTCTGCGGCTCGAGCCTCTTCTACCACATGAACGCGGAGCCGTTCTACATGCTCGCCGTCGGCGCCTTCGACGACCAGTCGCGCTTCCGCCTCGCGCGCGAGGTGTTCGTCGACGAGAAGCCGGCGTTCTACGGCTTCGCCCAGGACACCAGGACCTCGACGGGCGACGATTTCTTTGTCAGCCGCGCCAAGCGCGTCGGAGGCTGACGCATGACCGACCGGCAGTGGACCCTGACGGGGTGGTGGCTGTTCATCGCCTGCGCCGCGTTCTTCATTGCCGCGGCGGCGCGGGCGGGCGACATGGTCGCACTGACCGGCGCAGTGCTGTTCATGGCCGCGAATATTGCGTTCCTGGTCCCCTTCTACCGGCGCCCGCGGCGCCGAGACCGCGAGGAGTGAGCCCCGATGGCACCTGATGCCCTGCCGCGTGACGCCGCGTCCCGCAGCGTGATCGACGAAAGCTGGGTCGAGGCCCGCGAGTGCGAGGCGGCGCGCCTCGCGGCCGAGGGCATGTACCTGCCCGAGACCGAGCACGACGCCTGCGGCGTCGGCCTGATCGCCGCCATCGACGGCAAGCCGCGCCGCGAGGTGGTCGAGGACGGCATCGCCGCGCTCAAGTCGGTCTGGCACCGCGGCGCGGTGGACGCCGACGGCAAGACCGGTGACGGCGCCGGCATCCATGTGCAGATCCCCGCCGAGTTCTTCCGCGAGCAGGTGCGCCGCACCGGCCACGAGCCGCACCAGGCGCTGCTGGCGGTGGGCCAGGTGTTCCTGCCGCGCACCAATTTCGGCGCGCAGGAGACCTGCCGCACCATCGTCGAGACCGAGGTGCTGCGCCTGGGCTATTACATCTATGGCTGGCGCCAGGTTCCGGTGAACATTGCCGTGCTTGGCGAGAAGGCCAACGCCACCCGCCCCGCCATCGAGCAGATCCTGATCGCCGACACCAAGGACGTGGACGAGGAGACCTTCGAGCGCGAGCTCTATGTCATCCGGCGGCGCATCGAGAAGGCGGTGGCGCAGGCGCAGATCTCCGGCTTTTACATCTGCTCGCTGAGCTGCCGCTCGGTCATCTACAAGGGCATGATGCTGGCCGAGCAGGTCGCCGAGTTCTACCCCGACCTCAAGGACGAGCGCTTCACCTCGGCCTTCGCCATCTACCACCAGCGCTATTCCACCAACACCTTCCCGCAGTGGTGGCTGGCCCAGCCCTTCCGCATGCTCGCCCATAACGGCGAGATCAACACGCTCAAGGGCAACTCGAACTGGATGCGCAGCCACGAGATCCGCATGGCCTCGAACTTCCTCGGCGAGCTGGCCGAGGACATCAAGCCGATCATCGCCCAGGGCTCGTCCGATTCGGCCGCGCTCGACGCGGTGTTCGAGGTGATGGTGCGCGCCGGGCGCAACGCCCCCATGGCCAAGACCATGCTGGTGCCCGAGTCCTGGTCCAACGACCTCGACATGCCCGAGGCCTGGCGGGCCATGTACGCCTATTCGAACGCAGTCATGGAGCCCTGGGACGGCCCCGCCGCCCTGGCCATGACCGACGGCCGCTGGGTGTGCGCCGGAATGGACCGCAACGGCCTGCGTCCCCTGCGCTTCGTGGTCACCGACGACGGGCTGGTGATCGCGGGCTCCGAGGTCGGCATGGTCTCGGTGGACGAGGCACGCATCGTCGAGAAGGGGCGCGTCGGCCCCGGCCAGATGCTGGCGGTGGACCTCGCCGAGGGCCGGCTCCTGCACGACCAGGCGATCAAGGACGAGTTGGCCGCGGCGCAGCCCTACGCCGACTGGATCGCGAAGATCACCGAGATCTCGGACCGCATCGAGGGCCAGCCCGAGCGCCGGCACTACGAGGGCGCCGAGTTCCGCCGCCGCCAGATCGCTGCCGGCTACACCATCGAGGATCTCGAGGCGATCCTGCACCCCATGGTCGAGGACGCCAAGGAGGCGATCGGCTCGATGGGCGACGACACCCCGGCAGCGGTGCTCTCCGACCTCTACCGGCCCCTGAGCCACTTCTTCCGGCAGAACTTCTCGCAGGTGACCAACCCGCCGATCGACTCGCTTCGCGAGCACCGGGTGATGAGCCTCAAGACCCGCTTCGGCAACCTCAAGAACGTGCTGGAACAGGACTCGAACCAGACCGAGATCATCACGCTCGAGAGCCCAGTGGTGACCAACGCGCAGTTCCGCCGCCTGGTCCAGGCCTTCGGCGAGTCCTACCGCGAGATCGATTGCACCTTTCCGGCCGCGGCGGAGGAGGGCGCGCTGCGCGAGGCGCTCTACCGCATCCGCGCCGAGGCCGAGGAAGCCGTGCGCGCCGGCGCCGGCCAGATCATCCTGACCGACGAGAGGGCCGATGCGGACCGTGTCGCCATGCCGATGATCCTGGCCACCTCGGCGGCGCACAGCTGGCTGGTGTCGCGCGGCCTGCGCACCTTCTGCTCGCTCAATGTGCGCTCGGCCGAGTGCACGGACCCGCACTACTTTGCCGTCCTGATCGGGGTCGGAGCCACCACCGTCAACGCCTACCTGGCGCAGGACTCGATCCTCGACCGGGTGGCGCGCGGGCTGTTCGACGACTTGAGCGGCGACGAAGCGGTGGCGCGCTACCGCGAGGCGGTGAACCAGGGCCTGCTCAAGATCATGTCGAAGATGGGCATCTCGGTGGTCTCCTCCTATCGGGGGGGATGCAACTTCGAGGCGGTGGGGCTGAGCCGCGCGCTGGTGGCAGAGTTCTTCCCTGGCATGCCCTCGCGCATCTCGGGCATTGGCGTGACCGGAATCGAGGAAAAGCTGCGCGCCATCCACGCGCGGGCCTGGGCGGGCGCGGGCTCGGGCAGCGCCGAGATCCTTCCCATCGGCGGCTTCTACAAGGCGCGGCGCAAGGGCGAGAGCCATGCCTGGGCCGCCCAGGTGATCCACGCCATGCAGATGGCGGTGGAGCAGAACTCCTACGCCATGTGGAAGAAGTATTCCGAGGCGATGCGCGCGCAGCCGCCCATCCACCTGCGCGACCTGCTCGACTTCAAGCCGCTCGGGGCTCCGATCCCGCTCGAGGAGGTGGAGTCGATCACCTCGATCAGGAAGCGCTTCGTCACGCCGGGCATGTCGCTCGGCGCGCTGAGCCCCGAGGCGCACAAGACCCTGAACATCGCCATGAACAGGATCGGCGCCAAGTCGGATTCGGGCGAGGGCGGCGAGGACCCCAAGCACTACTTCCCCGAGCCCAACGGCGACAACCCCTCGGCCAAGATCAAGCAGGTGGCCTCGGGCCGCTTCGGCGTCACCGCCGAGTACCTCAACCGCTGCTCGGAACTCGAGATCAAGATCGCGCAAGGGGCAAAGCCCGGCGAGGGCGGCCAGCTACCCGGCTTCAAGGTCACCGAGATGATCGCGAAGCTGAGGCACTCGACGCCCGGCGTGATGCTGATCTCGCCGCCTCCGCACCATGACATCTACTCGATCGAAGACCTCGCCCAGCTGATCTACGACCTCAAGCAGATCAACCCCGAGGCCAAGGTCTGCGTCAAGCTGGTGGCGCAGTCCGGGGTGGGCACCATCGCCGCCGGCGTGGCCAAGGCGAAGGCCGACGTGATCCTGATCGCGGGGCACAATGGCGGCACCGGCGCCTCGCCCCAGACCTCGATCAAATATGCCGGAATTCCCTGGGAGATGGGGCTGACCGAGGCCCACCAGGTGCTGGCGCTGAACGACCTGCGCAGCCGGGTGACGCTCAGGACCGACGGCGGGCTCAGGACGGGGCGCGACATCGTCATCGCCGCCATGATGGGCGCCGAGGAATACGGCGTGGGCACTGCCTCGCTGATCGCCATGGGCTGCATCATGGTGCGCCAGTGCCAGTCGAACACCTGCCCGGTGGGCGTGTGCACCCAGGACCCCGCGCTCAGGGAGAAGTTCACCGGATCGGCCGAGAAGGTGGTCAACCTCTTCAGCCTGCTGGCCCACGAGGTGCGCGACATCCTCGCCTCGCTGGGGGCCCGCTCGCTCGACGACATCGTCGGCCGGGCCGATCTCTTGGCCCAGGTCTCCCGCGGCGCGGCGCATCTCGACGACCTCGACCTCAACCCCATGCTGGTGCGGGTCGACGAGGGCAAGGTCGCCAAGTACGACCGCAACCGGCCGCGCCAGGAGGTGCCGGACACGCTCGACGCCCAGATCGTCCGCGACGCCGGCCCGTTCTTCAAGGACGGCGAGAAGATGCAGCTCGACTACACCGTCGAGAACACGCTGCGCTCGATCGGCACCCGGGTCTCGAGCCACATCGTGCGGCGCTTCGGCATGGACAGCAAGCTGCAGGAGGGCCACCTGACGGTGCGTCTCAACGGCTCGTGCGGCCAGTCGCTCGGGGCCTTCGCCGCGCCGGGGCTGAAGCTCGAAGTGCTGGGCGACGCCAACGACTATGTGGGCAAGGGTCTCTCAGGCGGGGTGATCACGCTCAGGCCACAGCTCGCCTCGCCGCTGGTGCCGCACGAGAACACCATCATCGGCAACACCGTGCTCTACGGCGCCACCGCCGGCAAGCTGTTCGCCAACGGCCAGGCCGGCGAGCGCTTCGCCGTGCGCAACTCCGGCGCCCATGTGGTGGTCGAGGGCTGCGGCGCCAACGGCTGCGAGTACATGACCGGCGGCGTTGCCGTGATCCTCGGCGCCGTGGGCGAGAACTTCGGCGCCGGCATGACCGGCGGCATGGCCTATGTCTACGACCCCGAGGGACGCCTGCCGCAGATGGCCAACAAGGACACGCTGGTCATCACCCGCCTCGACTCGGCGCACTGGGCGGCGGAGCTGCGCGGCCTCGTCGAGGAGCATGCGCACCAGACCGGCAGCCCGCGCGCCACCGGCATTCTCACCCACTGGGAGGAGGAGATCGGTCACTTCTGGCAGATCTGCCCCAAGGAGATGATCTCGCGGCTCGGGCAGCCGCTCAGCGAGGGCGCCGCCGAGGCGACGGCCTGAAAACAGCGAAACCGCCCTGGACCACGACCTGCATCCGGTCCACAGCGCGACCGGGCCCGCAGGCCTTGGCAGCCTAGGCCGGCGCCAGTTCGGGCAGAACGGAGGCGAGCGGGACCGACTGCATCCGGAGCGCGGCGGCATCCGCCAAGGCGACCAACTGCCGCGAGGCGTCGCCGAGCGCGCGCGACCGCCGATACGCCTGCAGCCAGATCCGATCCCGTCGGCGCACCCAGTGCCATTTGCCGGTGCGGTCGAGAAACGACGGAAGCAGGCCGGGCCGCTGCCATTGGATGGCGCCGAACAGGTCGTGGAAGATGTTCCTGACCCCGAGCCGGTAGCTCGGCACCGCGATCGGGTCTGCCCGCTCGGTCGCGCTTTCGATCGCGAGGAGACAGTCGGCGATGCGCACGACGAGACGCTCCGAGATGCAATCGTCCATCGCGGCCGTACCCAGCTCCTCCAGAGCCGTGGTATCGAGCGCCAGATCGCGTTTCAGGTTGTCGGCCACGATCATCAGCTGGCACTTCTGTTGCCAGGCCTTGTTCCGCCCGGAAAAGCTGTCCGAATGAAGGCGCGAGGCAAGCAGGCTCTCGTGGATTCGCTCGGCCTGATATTTTGCCGTGAGGCGCCCGAAAAGCTCCAGATCTTGGGCATAGACGTATTTTTCGCTGTAGAACAAATCGCTCTCTCGGATGACCTTTCTGTTGAACACGGTGCTTGCATGCGTGAACAAGGTGAAAAACAGGGACAGAACGTGCATGTCGTAGGTGGCAAAATTCTGCACGTTCCTGGGGCGGAACAGTCGCGAGCCGATGATCGCATCGTTGAGCGATCCGCACAGAGCCAGCCTCGGATTGGCCTCGAAGGCGGCGGCCTGGCGCGAAAGCCGGTGCGGATAATTGACGTCGTCGGCGTCCATTCTGGCAACCAGGTCGCCGCGCGCCAGCGCCAGACCCTCGTTGAGCGTCGCGACCAGGCCGCGGTGCGCGCAGGCGACAACGCGAATCCGCCGATCGCTGACGGCATGGCGTTGCAGCACGTCGAGCGTGCGATCGGTCGAGCCGTCGTCGAGCGCAATGATCTCGAAATGCGCGTGATCCTGCCGCAGAAGACTGGCAATCGCGTCGCCGACATAGTGCGCGCCATTGTAAACGGGGAGAATGACCGAGAAGAAGGGCGCTGGCATCCGTCCAATCTCACAAGTCCTTTGCCAGTCTAGTACAGATCGCCCCTGGCGCTGTCGAGGCCGCCGGGCGCGCCGCCCGGCCCCCGCGGGGCGCAGGACTTCAAATTTCGCTCCGCCTGCCCCAGGATTGTCGCGACGGCGGTGCCGGATCGCACCGCTTCGCTCAGGAAGGATACATGGCGCACCCGGAAGGCACCAATCCCGAGGAATCGCGGGAGATGGCCCGCACACTGCACCGCGCAGGCAGGCTGGCGGAGGCGCGCGCCGCCTATGAACGGCTGCTCGCCGCCGCGCCCGGCGATCCCGATCTCATGGGCCTGCTGGGAGTCCTGGCGCTCCAGGAGCAGCGCCCCGGCGAGGCGGAGAGACTGCTCGGCGCAGCCCTCGACGCTGCGCATGCCGATCCGCGCATCCACCTGCGCAATCTCAACAACCTCTTCGCCGTCCTGAAGCAGGGCGAGCGCACGGAGGCCGCGCGCGCGCTCGCCGCCTCGGAGGCGCCCGTCTGGCCGGGCGAGTGCGCCCCGAACGCGCGCGAGCGGGTCACGGTCCTGTCGCTCGCCGAGGCGCTGGCGATGTTCGACCAGCCGGCGCGTGCGCTCGCCCTGCTCGACAGCGCGCTGCCCCGGCTCGGCGAGGACGTGGAAGCGCTCACCCTCCTGGGGCGGCTGCGGCTTTTGTCGGGCGACGCCCGGGCCGCCCTGTCGGATCTCCAGCGCGTCTTGGCGCTGGAGCCGGAGAACTGGGAAGCGCTCGCAGCCCTGAGCGCCGCACACGGCGCCCTGAACGACGCGGCGGCGGCCCGGGAAGCGGCCGGGCGCTTCGCCCGCGCAGCGCCGATCTATCTCGCCCCCGGGGGCGCCCGACAGCAGGCAACGATCCTGGCGCTCAACGGCGTGCCGACGCATATTTCGACCCCACATCGCAGCCTGCACGAGCTGCATTTCGCGACGAACTACATCAGCCAGCTCAGCCATCTCCTGGCCGAGGAGTTCCGCTTCGCCTCGGTCTTCGCCGATCTGCCGGGCGACTTGCCGCGGCTACCGACCCCTGACGTCGTATTCAACAACATCGCCAGCGCCGAGCACCTGAACGCACCCGGCCGGCTCGACCGACTTCTCGACGTGCTCGCGCCGATCGATCGTCCGGTGATCAACCACCCCGCCGCGGTGACGCGGATGACCCGACAAAAGGCCGCCGAGCTGCTCGAGGGCATCCCCGGGCTGCGAATCCCGACCATCCGGCGCTACTGGCGCGAACTCGGGCGCTTCGACGAGATCGAACGCGATATCGCCGGCGCCTTCGCCTATCCGCTGATCGTGCGCCATGTCGCGGTGGACGAGAGCTCCGGCTCGCTCGATTCCGAGCAAAAGAGCGCACTGCTTGTGCACGACCGGGAGGCGCTTCGCGCCTTTCTCGAGCGCGTCGACTGGCCACAGTTCTATGCCATCGAGTATGTCGACCTGCGCCGGCCCGACGGCAATTTCCGCAAGCTCCGCGCGGCATTCCTGCCCGATGACATCATCATCAGCCACGCCGCGTTCTACGACCAGTGGATGGTGGCGGGGCGCCACGCGCCGGCGGAGAAGGGGTTCTACGGGCGATTCCCGCATCTCGTGGCCGAGGTGCAGCGGCTCCACCGCAACCCCGAGGAGGCACTGGGCGTGCCGGTCATGTCCGTGCTCGAGGCGGTGCGCAGCCGCGTGCCGCTCGAGCTTTTCGGAATGGACTTCGACGTCGACCGGGACGGCCGGATCGTGCTGTTCGAGGTCCAGGCGACGATGATCTTCGACCCGCCCCCGGGGATGCCCGAGGAGCTGATCACGCCCGAGAACGACGCTCGGGTCGCCCAAGGGTTCCGCCGCCTGGTGCACCGCAAGATCTCCGGGGCCGGATGAGAGAGCCGCCGCCTGTCCTCACTTGCGTTCACGCGCCGCAACGGGCCGGCCGGGACCTGTGGCACAGGGCCGGCATCACGCTCGGATCGCCGCCAGGACGGTCATGTCGTTTTCCCGGCACCACTGACAGTTCCTCTCCTCGATAGCGATATCGGCAACCTCATAGCCCCGGTTCCTGAGCAGGCCGGCGACCAGGTCCGTCGGCGCCCCGTACATTCCGTGCGTCTCGACGAGGCAGACGCGCGGCGCGATGGCCATGTCCCGGAGAATCGCGGCCTCCGCGCCCTCGCAATCGAGCTCGAGCACATCGCATTCGGGCAGCGCCTGCGGCGGGACGAGCACATCGGAAAGTCCCTCACCCCAGACGCAGACGGCCTTTCCCACGACAGCGTGATGCACGCTCACCCGGTCCGAGACCCCGTTCCGGCCAATCGTGCGCAGCGTGCTCGCGACCTCGGTCAAACCGCCTTCGTAGCATTCGACATGCCCCGCGGGGCCCGCGCATTGTGCGGCCACCACCGTCGTGACGCCCACGCCGCCGCCGATCACGAGCACCCGGTCGCCCGGCCTGACATGCTGCCTGAGGCCCTGGATCAGGCTGGATTCGTAAGTCGGCTGATCGATGCTGTCCTCGACACGGAAGACCCCCGACAACAGCGAGTCGCCCCAGCGGACATCATGCGCGACCGGAAGCCCGCTGTAGAGCACGGGCCTGGAGACCGGCAGCAGCGGCCTGAGCCCGCGCCGGTGCATATAGGCAAGACTCCTCACCAAAGTGCCCCAGGGGCCGCTTTCCCGATAGACGCGCTCAAGCTTTGCGAGCATGTCGATGCGCCACAGAATTGTTTCGCCGCCAGGATATCGGCAAGCCGCGAAAGCCGGAAGACCCCTCGGCCCCGAGCCCGCGCGCCCTAGCCCGAGCCGCCGTGCGATGCTAGTGCACGCGCCGAGATGAGCCCGCGCGCGGATCCCAGGCCGAAAAGCCCCGCCAGACAGCGGCCGCGCCGGCGGCTCCTGCGGCGGCTGCTCGCCCGCCCGCTGCGCTGGCTGGGTTACCTCCTCGGCGCCGCGGCGCTGTGGGTGGCCGCCTACGCGGTGATAAACCCGCCCGGCGGCTACTACATGGCCACCGAGTGGATCCGCCTCGGCCACATCCAGCATCAGTGGAAGGACATAAGCGAGATCTCCCCCAACCTGGTGCGCGCGGCGATGGCCGGCGAGGACGCGCGCTTTTGCGAGCACTGGGGCTTCGACTTCCGGCAGATCCGCAAGGCCATCGCCGAGCGCGAGCACGGGCGCTTCCGCGGCGCCTCGACGATCAGCCAGCAGGTGGCGAGGAACGTCTTCCTGTGGCAAGGCCGGACCTGGGTGAGAAAGGGCCTCGAGGCCGGCTTCACCGTGCTGATCGAGGCGCTCTGGTCGAAGCGCCGCATCATGGAGGTCTACCTCAACGTCGCCGAGTTCGGCCAGGGCGTGTTCGGCGCCGAGGCTGCCGCAAGCCACTTCTGGGACGAGCCCGCCGCTCGGCTGTCGCTGCCCCAGGCGGCGCGACTCGCCGCCGTGCTGCCGGACCCCAAAGGCCGCGACCCGCGCAGCGACTCGGCCTTCATGTCGAAGCGGACGGCCGCGATCATGAAGGGCGCGCGCACGCTCGAGGCGGAGGGACGCGATCGCTGCGTTCTCCATCCGCAAGCCGCGCGCCGGGTGGGAGTCAAGTAAAAATCGTTTTAATCTCGGACCAGGCTGCCTGTCTGGTCACAACCTGAAGTAGAGTACAGAAAATATACTCGCCTAATCTGATTTTTACTCATTTTGCCACAAATTCACCAAAAAATTTACTTGTGCTGCGCGGGTAGTGAATCAGTGCGCCGCGTGCGTATCCGTTGCCGACCGATGGAGTAGCGTCCGATGAACATGCATGTCGACCTTGCCGAGCGCGCGCGCGCCGGCACGCTGGTCCCGCCTGCGCCGCAGAAGATCGAGGACACTGGGCTCGAGCCGGGCTTTCTCGTCGACCTCCTGATCAAGTCCGTCTATCGCATGGGGCTGGAGCGACCGAGCGAGATCGGCCGCGCCATGAAGCTGCCCGTCGGCATCGTCACACAATTGATCGAGATCGCCCAGGGCATGCGCATGATGGAGACGCTGGGCCAGCTCGGCGCCTCGCTCACCGCCGAGATGCGCTACGCCCTGACCGGCAAGGGGCGGGAATGGGCCCTCGAGGCGCTGGCGCAGAACGAGTGGTTTGGAGCCGCCCCGGTCACCCTCGAGCAGCTCTCCGAGCAGATCGAGAAGCAGTCCATCAGGCACGAGACGCTGACGCGACCGGTGCTCGAGCGCGTCTTCTCCGAGCTCACGCTGCCCAAGGGGCTGATGGAGAAGCTGGGCCCGGCGGCGAACTGCGGCGCCTCGGTGCTGCTCTACGGCCCCCCCGGCAACGGCAAGTCGACGATTGCCGACGCCATCTGCCGCGCCTTCGGCGGCGAGGTCTACTTCCCGCACTGCGTCGTCGTGGACAAGCAGATCATCACGCTCTACGACCCCACCGTGCACCACGCGGTCAGTCCCGACGAGCGCACCGGCGAGGGCAGCGCGCTCAGGCGCGGCGCCGGCTACGACCGCCGCTTCGTCGCCTGCAGGAGGCCCTCGGTGATCACCGGCGGCGAGCTCACTCTCGACCGGCTCGACCTCGCGCTCAACTCGGTCAGCCGGGTCTACGAGGCGCCGATGCAGCTCAAGGCCGCCGGCGGCGTGCTGGTGATCGACGACTTCGGCCGCCAGCGCCAGAGCCCGCAGGAGCTGATCAACCGCCTGATCATCCCGCTCGAGAACGGCCACGACTACCTGGCGCTGGAGACCGGGCGCAAGTTCGAGGTGCCGTTCGACACGCTGGTGGTGTTCTCCACCAACATCGCGCCGAAGACCCTGGTCGACGAGGCGGCGCTCAGGCGCCTGCGCTACAAGATCCTGATCGACCGGCCGGACCGCGATACCTTCATCCACATCTTCGCCCGCACCGCCAGGAAGTTCGGCATGGCGCTGGACGAGCAGGTCATGGGCTTCGTGCTGGGCGAGCTCTACGGCAAGACCGAGGGCGCGCACTATGCCGGCTTCCACCCGCGCTTCCTGATCGACCAGGTCAAGTCGATCTCGGCCTTCGAGGGGGTCGCGGCGCAGCTCAGGCCGGATTTCCTCAGCCGCGCCTGGGAGAATCTGTTCACCGCAGAATGAGGCGCCGCTACCGCGGACCCCGCGGCCGGGCCGGGCCACGACGTCGACCTCGCCCGGAGCCGGGCCGTTCGATGCCCGGCCTCACCGGCCGGACCGGGTTACTGGGCGTGCAACGGGTTACTGGGCGTGCAAGGTGACCAGCGCCACGTATCCCGGATTGTAGATCGCCTCCATCAGCCTCGGCATCAGCGGGATGTAGTAGCCTTCGAGCAGGAAGGCCAGCGCGGCGCCGAACACCAGGGCGCAATGCGAGATGACATCGGACTTGCCGAACAGCAGCCCGATGACGACAAGGAGCATGAGCACGATGCCGCCCTCGCCCCAGCCGAGCACGGCGACCTTGGGCACGATCATCAGCTGGTTCATGGCGATCGAGCGGCCCGCGATCAGCGCGGCGGCGCCCAGGATCAGCGCCAGCTGCGGGCGCAGCACCGCAGCGATCATCGCTTTCTCGTCGACC
>NZ_JBZSYN010000035.1:0-2845 GCF_058622915.1 Thermohalobaculum sp.
CAGCCAGCGAGGCCGGCCACCTGCACCCGGGCACGCTCGACGATGGCCCGCGCGGCGCGCCCCTCGGCATGAACGCTGGAGGGATTGCCCACTGCGTCCATGGCGGCAAGCATCGCGGCGCGCGCCTCGGGCCTCAAAGGCGCGGTGGCGTTCCAGTCGAGGTATGTGCGCGCAGCGTTCACGCCCGCGCCTCCTCTTCCTCGAGAAGCTCGGAGAAGTCCGGTACCGCCGGGCAGGGCACCATGCGGTCGGCAATCACGTCGGCGATGCTGGTCCGGCTGAGAAACACATGGACATGCGCCGAGAGCTGCTCCCACAGGTTGTGGGTCAGGCAGGCCTCGCGCGACTTGCCGCAGCCCTCGCCCCCCATCCAGTTGCCGTGGCAGCCCATGGCGTCGAGCCGCTCGTCCACCGCCGTCATCACGTCGCAGATGCGCAGCTCTCCGGCTGGGTGGGCCAGCTTGTAGCCGCCACCCGGCCCGCGCACCGACTCGACCAGACCGGCGCGGCGCAGTCGCACGAAGAGCTGCTCGAGATAGGCCACCGAGATGTCCTGGCGCTCGGCGATCTCGGCCAGCGTCACCGGCCGCATGCCGCCGTTGAGCGCGATGTCGGCCAGCGCGGTGACAGCGTAGCGGCCCTTGGTGCTGAGTTTCATCGCCTGCTCTCCGCTGGGCCGGACGGGCGCGGCGCGCGTATTGACCTCGCCGCGCACGCGCATTACGTCGACAACACCTACGCGGCGGGGCGTCCGGACTTGGATTTAGAAAAGGTCTAGGATACCCGACTGAACATGTCAAGCAATCGGGGCGGTCCCGCTCCGGCAAGCGGAAGGGTTCCATGCCAGAGGTGATCTTCCCGGGGCCCGAAGGCCGGCTGGAAGGCCGTTATCACCCAAGCGCCACGCGCGACGCGCCGATCGCGCTGATCCTGCACCCGCACCCGAAATACGGCGGGACGATGAACAATCCCGTCACCTACGCCCTGCACTATGCCTTCCGCGACCTGGGCTTTACCGCCATGCGATTCAACTTCCGCGGCGTGGGGCGCAGCCAGGGCGAGTTCGACCAGGGCGTGGGCGAGCTTTCCGACGCCGCAGCCGCACTGGACTACCTGCAGACGCTGAACCAGAACGCGCGCGGCTGCTGGGTGGCGGGGTTTTCGTTCGGTGCCTGGATCGGCATGCAGCTGCTGATGCGCCGGCCGGAAATCGGCGGCTTCGTCTCGGTCTCGCCGCCGGCCAACATGTACGACTTCTCGTTCCTCGCCCCCTGCCCGTCCTCGGGGCTGATCGTCAGCGGCGCGGCCGACCGGATCGTGCCGCCCGACGAGGTGGAGAAGCTCGCCAACAAGTTGAAGGCGCAGCGCGGCATCACCATCGACCACACGGTGGTGACCGAGGCCAACCACTTCTTCGAGAAGAACGTCGAGGAACTGGTCGAGCTGGTGAAGGATTATGTCAGGGCCCGGATGGTGCAGGACGGATAGCCGCCCGTCCCGTGGCTCTGTCGAGGCATCGCTGCCGCACATCGCGTCGCAACACGCGGCTGGGCCAGATATGGCGGCGGCTCACGCCCGGCTGACCCGCCCGCCGCAGACCGGCGCCCGGCAGCCCGTGGTCCCGGGCGCCGAGGTCGGCAGGCCCCTGAGCACCCTGACCGCGAGATAGGCGAAAGCCTGCGCTTCCAGCATGTCGCCGTCGAGGCCGAGCGTCTCGACCGGCTCCACCGGCGCGCCGAGCCGCCGGGCGAGAAGCGCCATCAGCGTCCGGTTCTTTCGCCCCCCGCCACAGGCGAGCCAGCGCCCGGGGGGCTCGGGCATGTGGGCGAGGCCGGCCGCGACGCACTCGACGGTAAACGCGGTCAGGGTCGCCGCGCCGTCCTCGGTGGGCAGCCCGGACACGGCGTCCAGGACGGGCAGGAAATCGTTTCTGTCCAGTGACTTCGGAGGTTTTCTTGAAAGGTGCGGGAAGGCGGGGAGGCGCGCCAGCACCTGCGGCGCCGCACAGCCACGCGCCGCCGTCGCGCCCTCGGCGTCGTAGCCCTGGCCCGTGCGCTGGCCCATGAAGTCATCGATTAGCGCATTGGCCGGCCCGGTATCGAAGGCAAGCAGCGCGCCGGGGGCCTCGGGCGCCTCGGCGGCCGGGTCGATCCAGGTGACGTTGGCGACGCCGCCGAGATTGAGGAAGGCCACCGGCCCGGCCAGCCCGGCCCGGCGCGCCAGCGCGTGGTGGAAAAAGGGGGCGAGCGGGGCGCCCTCGCCGCTCGCCGCCATGTCGGCCGAGCGGAAGTCCCACACCGTGGGCACCCCCGCCCCGGCCGCCACCGCCGCGCCGTCGCCCAGTTGCAGCGTAAAGCCCTCGGCCGGACGGTGCGCCACGGTCTGGCCGTGGAAGCCGATCACCGCGGGCGAGCCGCCGAGCCTAAGAATGGCCTCGAGATGCAGGGCAACCGCGCTTTCGGCCAGCCGCGTCAGCTCCGGCGGCCAGCGAGGCGGGTCGCGCAACGCCGCCGTCGGCGTGACGGGCGCGGCGCGGTTGGCCGCCGCCATCTCGGCGCGGTAGCGGGCGTCGTAGGCCAGGAACAGGCTGTCGCCGAAGGCAGCGATCTCCTCGCCGTCGGTCAGCACCAGCGCCGCGTCCACCCCGTCCATCGAGGTGCCGCTCATCAGCCCCAGCGCCCAGACCGGCCTGCCCCGCTCGACCATGCCCTTTCCTTCGCCGCCATATCGGCTATAGAACCCGCGCCGGACCATACGAGAGCAGGCCATGACCTACCAGCCGAAAGCCGAGTTCCTGCGCGTGATGCTCGAGCGCGGCTACATGCAGGACTGCACCGATCTCGAG
>NZ_JBZSYN010000036.1:0-22168 GCF_058622915.1 Thermohalobaculum sp.
CGGCATAAAGCATCTCGAGGCTGTCCCTCAGATAGGCGAAGAACTGCTCGCCCGAGTTGAAGCCCTGCGGCGTGGCGAAGCGCATGTCGTTGGAGTCGAGCGTGTAGGGCACGATCAGGAAGGGCCCCTTCGGCCCCTTCACCCAGTATGGCAGATCATCAGCATAACTGTCTGCCCCGTAGAGGAATCCCCCATCCTCCATCACCAGCCCCAGCGAGTGCTCCGAGGTCCGCCCGGTGTAAAAGCCCAGCGGCCGCTCGCCGGTCGCCTCGCGGTGGATGCGGATCGCCTCGTCCATGTGCGCCTTCTCCTCGGCGCGCGAGAAGTCCCGGTACTCGATCCATTTCAGCCCGTGGCTGGCGATCTCCCAGCCCGCCTCCTGCATTGCCGCCACCGCCTCGGGATTGCGCGCCAGCGCCGTGGCGACGCCGAACACCGTGACGGGCACGCCGCGCCCCGTGAGGATACGCCACAGCCGCCAGAAACCCGCCCGCGAGCCGTATTCGTAGATCGACTCCATGTTCATGTGGCGCAGGCCGGGCCAGGGCTGGGCGCCGACGATCTCGGACAGGAACGCCTCCGAGGCCGCATCCCCGTGCAGGATGCAGTTCTCGCCGCCCTCCTCGTAGTTCACCACCACCTGCACGGCGACGCGCGCACCGTCGGGCCACCCGGCATCGGGCGGCGTGCGGCCATAACCGACCAGGTCGCGCGGGTATGCCGCGCCCGTCGGCCCCGTCTCGATGCGTGCCATCCGTCGTGCCTCCGTGCAAAGCCCCGTCACATGACCACGCTCCGGCCCGCCGCGGCACCCTCGACGCAGGGCCGCGCCCGGCCGATCCCGTGCAACGCCGCTGCCCTGACCGCCATCGGGCGGCTTTTCCTCGGCCCTGCCCCGTTCTGCCCCCTCCGCCCCCTCGCTGGCAAGCCGGAGATCCCGCGGCCGCGACAAGCCGGTTGACGGGCCGCCCGCACCGGTGGACTTATGGCCGTCACGGCGGTCCGCGGCGCCGCGACCGGCCGGTGCATTCGAGGTGCGGCGTGACCATTGCGTTTCGGGTCCTGTCCCTGATCGTGCTGAGCGGTTTCGTGCTGCTCTGGTATCTCGACTTCCAGCCGAGGCGACTCGTCGGCCTGGTCGAGCCCGTCGTCGCGACCTGGGCGCCGGGGGGACCGCCGGGGGGACCGCCGGGGGAACCGCCGGGGGGATCGCCCAGTGGATCGCCCGGGCAACCGGCCACGGCCGGCGCCCCGCCCGACCGGATCGCGCGCCGCCTCGACGCGCTCAACGCCGCCGTGCTCGGGCTGACCGCCCGCCTGCCGCCTGCCGTCGATCTGGCGCCGCTCAACGCAGGGCTCGACGCGCTCGCCGCCCGGCTCGACACCATCGAGCAGGCCCTGGCGCACAAGGCGCCGGCGCCCGCCGATACCGCCGCCATCGAGGCGCGCATCGCGGCGCTCGGCGCCAAGGTCGATGCGCTGGCCGCCCGACCCGCGGCCGATGCCCGGCTCGGCGACATCGCACAGCGGCTCAAGCAGATCGACGCCCGCCTCGCCACTCTCGCCGAACGCCCCGCACCGGACGCCAAGGTCCCGGCCGCCCTCGCCGCGATCCGGGCCGAGCTCGACAAGATCGCGCGCCGCCCGGCCCCGGCCGAGGCGCTCGTTCGGCTCAACGACCGCCTTGCCGCCGTCGAGACGCGGCTGGACACGCTTGCCGCCGCGCTCGCCAGCGCCGGCGACGGCGCTGCCCTCACCAAGCGCCTCGACGCGCTCGACGCCGCGCTCAGGCATGTCGACGCGACCCTCGCCGCCGGCGGGGACAGCGCCGCGCTCAGGCAGGCGCTGGCCGCGCTTCGCTCCATGCTCGACAAGCGCCTGCAATCGCTCGAGGCCCGGGTCGCCGCGCTCGCCGCCCGTCCCGCGCCGAGCCCCGACATCAGTGCCATCGAGGCACGCCTGTCGGCGCTGGCGAACCGCCCGCCCGCCGCCGGGGCAGACGCCGTGCGCAAGATCGAGGCCCGCCTCGCCGCCATCGAGGCCCGGCTCGACAAGCTCGGCACACCGGCGCCGTCCGCCGACAGCACGGCCCTTGAGCACCGCCTCGATGCGCTCGACGCCGCGCTCGCCCGCCTCGCCGACAAGCCGGTGCCGCCACCCGACACCGGCCCCCTGAAGGCCGAGTTGGCCTCGGCCGAGGCCGCGATCCGCGACCAGATCCAGGCGCTGGAGCAAAAGGTCGCGGCGCTTGCCGCGCGCCCAGCCCCCGACACCGGCGCACTCGACAGCCGCCTCGCCGAAACCTCGGCCCGGCTCGGCGCGATCGAGGGCCGCCTCTCGGCACTCGACGCGACCGGCCTCGACCGGCGCATCGCCAGGCTGCACACGCAGCTCGACGCGCTCGCGCAGGCGATGCCCCCGGCCTTCGACCCCTCGGGGCTCGAGGCCCGCATGGCCCAAATCGACAGCCGCCTCGC
The DNA here is from genome assembly GCF_058622915.1 of Thermohalobaculum sp. NCBI lineage: Bacteria > Pseudomonadati > Pseudomonadota > Alphaproteobacteria > Rhodobacterales > Paracoccaceae > Thermohalobaculum > Thermohalobaculum sp. The sequence goes on from NZ_JBZSYN010000036.1 coordinate 2,478, forward strand.
CGACATCGCCGCGACGCTCGACAAGCGCGCCGCCGCGGCGCAACCCGTCACCACCGCGCCGCACCCCGTGACCCCCGCGCCCGGTGCGCCCGCGGGCGACGCCCCCGCCGTCGCGGTGGTGGCGACCGGCCAGGCCTGGATGCGCATCGCCGACGGCGACCAGGTCGTGTTCGAGGGGCTGGTCTCACCCGGCCAGCGCGTCCCCGTGCCGCCGGGGCTCGCGCAACCGACGCTCAAGGCCGGCAACGCCGCCTCGGTCTATCTCGAGGTCGGCGGCACCGCCTACGGCCCGCTGGGCGCGGCACACGAGGTGGTGCGCGACATCCCCCTTGGCGCCGCCGAGATCACGAAGCGCTTCCCCCGCGCCGCGCCCGGGGTCCTTGCCGGCGGCAGCGCCGGCTAGCCCGGCCGGGGGCGTGGTTCGGACCGTCGCGGCCGTCCGCTCGCCGCGTGTGCACCTGCGCAAGTCCCGCATACCATTAGTTGCAAATAAATACTGTCTCGTTACTTCAGTGCGACAAAATGGCGCGCCATTTTTTGTCTTCGGCCCCTCGACTCGGGCGTATCGTGACTTTGGGGAAGATGGCGCGCGTCATCTGCCGGCCGCGTCCTCGAGGGTGGAAGTTCAGGGGCAACACCACATGGAGGCCGCAATGCATCGCTTTACCCGATGTCGTTCAACCATTCGTCGTTGTTTGTCTCCAGCCCTGTTGGGTGCCGCCAGCCTGGCTTTCGCGGCCGCCTTCGTCCAGCCCGCCTCGGCGCAGCAGGTCGTGTGCCGCGACGACAACAGCGGCGGCAATGCCGGCGCCACCGCCACCGGCACGAATGCCACCGCCTGCGGCGCGAATGCAACTGCCTCGGGCGAGCAGAGCACGGCCTACGGCTTTACCAGCCGTGCAACCGGGGACTACAGCACCGCGATTGGCGTCACCGCAACCGCCTCGGGCTCGTCCAGCACGGCGGTTGGCCTCAGCTCCACCGCCTCGGGCGATCACAGCACAGCCATTGGCGTGAACAGCAATGCAACCGGCAACCTCAGCACGGCGACGGGCGACAGTAGCAACGCCACAGGAGTTTGGTCCACTGCGACGGGCGCGACCGCCCACGCCACGGGTGACTACAGCACCGCGACCGGCACGAACAGCACGGCCTCGGGCTTCCAAAGCACCGCGACCGGCGTGAACAGCAGGGCCTCGGGCTTCCTCGGCACGGCGACCGGCGCGAACAGCACCGCCTCGGGTGATGCCAGCACCGCGACCGGCAACAACAGCCAGGCAACGGGCTTTGCCAGCACGGCAACGGGTCAGACCAGCGCCGCCTCGGGCGATTACAGCACGGCGACCGGCGTGCTCAGCACCGCCTCGGGCAGCAACAGCTCTACCTACGGGTATTCCAGCAACGCCTCGGGCGACAACTCGATCGCCACCGGCTCCTACGCTCAAGCGTCCGGCACCGGTTCGATCGCGCTGGGCTCCGACGTCAACGGCGACAGCCTCGGCGCCCAGGCGACCGCCGACGGCGCCATCGCCATCGGGCAGGACTCGCTGGCCAGCACCACCGATGCCGTCGCCATCGGCGCGGGTGCCGTCGCCTCGGGCTCGACCGCGGTCGGCGGCGGCGCCATGGCCACGGGCGCGCATTCGGCCGCCTTCGGCATGAGCGCCCAGGCGACCAATTCCTTTACGACGGCCCTCGGCGAGTCCAGCAACGCGACCGGTAGAGATTCGACGGCCGTCGGCGCGTCCAGCAACGCGACCAATACCGGTTCGACGGCTCTCGGCGAGTTCAGCAACGCGACCGGTAGCGGTTCGACGGCCCTCGGCGACTCGAGCTACGCGACCGGTGGCCAATCGACCGCCGTCGGCTACAATAGCTACGCGACCGGCGACAATTCGACGGCCCTCGGAAGGACGAGCATCGCGTCCGGCACCCGGTCGACCGCGATCGGCCAGGACGCGCATGCGAGCGCGGTGCAATCGACCGCGCTGGGCTGGAGTGCGACGGCCAGCTATGGCAACTCCACGGCCATCGGCGCCTACACCAGCACCACGGCGGAAGACCAGGTTATGCTCGGCAATGCGTCGAACACCTACACCCTGCCCGGCATCACCTCGGCGGCCAGCCACGCGGCGCAGTCGGGCCCCTTGAGCGTGGTGACATCGGATGCCAACGGCAACCTCGCCACGGACAACGGCGCCCTGTTCTCCGGCCTGAACAGCGTCAGGAACCAGATCGACGAGAACAAGGACGGCATCGCCATGGCACTGGCCATGCAGTCGCCCTGGATTCCGCCGGGCCAGCGGTTCGGCATCAGCGGCGGCTTCGGCGCCTATAACGGCGGCACGGCGGTTGCCTTCGGCGCCGGCTGGCGCGTGGACAGCAACGTCCAGTTCAACGGCGGTCTCGGCGTCGGCCTCGGCCAGGACCAGGTCGGCGGCCGCGTCGGCGTCACGGTCAGCTGGTAACGACCGGCGCCAGGCAAGGTGCCGGCACCTCTCCCTCCCCGTCAAGGGGAGGGAGACGGCTTGATGCCGGCGCGCCGATCCCTCACAAAAGAACATCCGGCAGACAGGGAGGACGCGCCATGCCCGCAACCAGGCCCGCCCGCGCCGCCAGCGCGCCGTGGCGAGCGGCGCTCCTCGGCGCCGTCCTCGTGTCCGCCCTTGCCCCGGCGGTCTTCGCTGCCCAGCCGCGCCCGCCCCTGCCCGACCGGGCCGAGATCGCCCGGCTGGTCTGGTCCACCCTGATCGCCGTCGACCAGGCCGACAAGACCGGCAACTACTCGGTGCTGCAGGACCTCGGCGCGCCGGGCTTTCGCGACGCCAACGACCCGGCGAAGCTCGCCGCCATCTTCGCCCGGTTCCGCCACCCCGACATCGGCCTCGGCCGCGCGGTGCTCTACACGCCGCAGTATACCCAGCCGCCCGCCATCCAGACCAACGGCATGCTCCGGGTCGAGGGCCTGATCCCGATGCGGCCCGAGGGCATCCTGTTCAACATGGCGTTCCAGCAGATCGACGGCGTCTGGCGGCTTTTCGGCATCGGCCTCGCGCCCGAGCAGCCCAAGCCGATCGAGGGCTCGGGCAACAAGCCGGTGGCCAAGCCGAACGTCAAGCCCCACGCCAGGAAGAACTGAGGCGGCCCGGCCGCGATCCGGCGCAAAAGAACCCCGCCCGCCCGCACGACGTTACCTCTTGAGGCGCCCGCCGCCCGCGGCGCGGCGCGACGGTGGACAGGCGGGGCAACACCCCTCAGCGTGGCCGGGCGATGGAGACGAGCGCAATTCGCGGCTGGATCGACCGCACCTTCGGCGACCTGGTGCGCCAGCTGCGCTGGTCGTTCCTGCCGCCCCTGATGGTCTACCTTGCCGCCGGCATCTCGGGGCTGACCCAGATCGTCGGCACCTTCTTCGTCAAGGATTATCTCGGCCTCTCGGCGGCGTTCCTCGCCGGGCTCGCCTTCTGGGCCGGGCTGCCCTGGGTGATGAAGATGCCGCTCGGCCACCTGGTCGACCTGATCTGGCGGCGCAAGGCGGTGCTGGTCTGGATCGGGGCGGCGATGATCGCGGTCTCGGTGACGATCATGTATTTCCTCATCACCTGGCGCGACTGGATGGCCGGGTTCCTCCCCGTGGACACCTGGTACGTCATCTCCGCCCTGCTCGCGCCCGCGGGCTACGTAGTCCAGGACGTGGTCGCCGACGCCATGACCGTCGAGGCGGTGCCCCTTTCCGACGCCCAGGGCCGCCCGCTGTCCGAGGAGCGCGCCAAGGAGCTGCACACCACCATGCAGACGCTTGGCCGCTTCGCCGTGATCGGCGGCTCGGTGCTGGTCGCGGCCGCCAACATCTTCATGTTCTCCGGCGTCAGCAAGCTCGACCAGGCCCAGACCGCGCGCATCTACGCCCACATCTACCTGCTGGCGCTGTGGATCCCGGCGATCTCGGTCTCGGGCGTGGTGCTGCACGGGCTCATGCTGCGCCACCGCGCGCGCAGGCTCGCGGCCGAGGGCCAAGCGCCCGAGCGCATCGAGGAGATGCTCTACACGCCCCCCGAGATCGTCGAGCCCGACTGGCACATCCTCCTCGGCGCGCTCGCCTTCGCCGCCTTCTCCATCACCATCGGCATCCTCGACGTGCCGCTGAACGAGGAGATCGTCTTCGCCGGCTCGATGCTCATCATCTCCTACCTGATCGCGCGGCTGGTGCGCGAGCTGCCGCCCGGGCGCGCCCACGCCCTGATCGGCACCGCGGTGATGATCTTCGTCTTCCGCGCCGTGCCGCTGCCCGGACCGGGGCACACCTGGTTCCAGATCGACGTGCTGGGCTTCGACCAGGAGTTCCTCTCCGAGCTCTCGCTCATCACCACCAGCCTCACCCTGGTCGGGCTGATCCTGCTCAGGCCGCTGATGGCGAACCGGCCGATCTGGTACATCATCGTGCTCTTGAGCCTGGCCGCGGGCGTGCTGGCGCTGCCTAATATCGGGCTCTACTACGGCATCCAGCACTGGACCGCGCGCATGACCGGGGGCATCGTCGACGCCCGCTTCATCGCCATCATCGACACCGCCGTCGAGTCGCCTCTGGGCCAGGTGGCGATGGTGCCCATGCTCGCCTGGATCGCGCGCAACGCGCCCAAGGAGCTGAAGGCCACCTACTTCGCGGTGATGGCCTCGTTCACCAACCTGGCGCTCTCGGCCAGCCAGCTGTGGACCAAGTATCTCAACGAGATCTTCGTCGTCACGCGGCAGGTGACCAACCCCAAGACCGGCAAGGTCGTGGTGCCGCAGGACTACTCCCAGCTGGGCATCCTGCTGATCACCGTGACGCTGCTCACCACCTTCGTGCCAATCCTCACCGTGATCGTGATCCAGTTCACCCGGTTCCGCACGCAGGAATAGGGGGCCGCCCGGCCCGTCCCGTCAGGCCGCCGCGGCCATCTTCGAGATCGCCGCCTCGATCGAGGTCTCGAGGATGTCGAGCCCCTCGTCCAGCACCTCGAAGGGGATGGTCAGCGGCGGCAACAGCCGCACCACGTTGCCCCGCGTGCCGCAGCTGAGCAGGATCAGCCCGCGCGACTCGCCCTCGGCCACCACGGCGCCGGTCAGGCCGGCATCGGGCTTGCGGCTGTCGCGGTCGGCGACGAACTCGATCGCCTGCATGGCGCCCAGGCCGCGCACCTCGCCCATGGGCTCCATGCCCTGCCGGGCCGCCAGCGCGGAGAGCCGCTCCTCGATGCGCCGGCCCACCTCGGCGGCGCGCGCGACCAGGCCCTCCTCGCGGATCACGCCCAACACCGCGTTCGCCGCGGCCACCGCGATCGGGTTGCCGCCATAGGTGCCGCCCAGGCCCCCGGGATGCGCCGCGTCGACCAGCTCGGCCCGCCCCGTCAGCGCCGAGATCGGGAAGCCGCCGCCCAGCCCCTTGGCCATGGTCACCAGGTCGGGCACCACGCCCGAATGCTCGATGCCGAACATCTTGCCCGTCCGCGCCATGCCCGACTGGATCTCGTCGGCGATGAACAGGATGCCGTGCTCGTCGGCGATGCGCTTGAGCGCCTGCAGGAACTCGGGCGGCGCCACGTTGAAGCCGCCCTCGCCCTGCACCGGCTCGACGATGAAGGCGGCGACGCGCGCGGGGTCCACGTCCGAGCGCAGCATCCGGCCCAGGTCGTCCAGCGCCCGCTCGACCGTGATGCCGTGGAAGGGATGCGGGAAGGTGGCGTGATAGACCTCGGGCGGGAACGGCCCGAAGCCCTTCTTGTAGGGCGCCACCTTGCCGGTCAGCGCCATGGTCATCATGGTGCGGCCGTGGAACGCGCCCGTGAACGCGATCACCGCCGAGCGCCCGGTGGCGTAGCGCGCCACCTTGACGGCGTTCTCTACCGCCTCGGCGCCCGAGTTCAACAGCACCGTCTTCTTGGCGAAGTCGCCCGGCGTCAGCGCGTTCAGCTGCTCGGCCAGCGCGATGTAGCTCTCGTAGGGTGAGACATGGATGCAGGTATGGGTGAAGGCCTCGGCCTGTTCGGCCACGGCGGCCATCACCTTGGGGTGCCTGTGCCCGGTGTTGGTCACCGCGATGCCCGCGGCAAAGTCGACATAGCGCTTGCCCTCGACGTCCCACAGCTCGGCGTTCTCGGCGCGCGCGGCGTAGATCGCCTTCGACGCGACGCCCCTGGCGACGGCGGCCTCCTGGCGCGCCTTAAGCTCGGCATTGGTGGTCATGCAGCGGTCTCCCGAATGGCTGGGGATGGGTTGGCGTGCCTCTAGCACCCGGCGCCCGCGCCGGCAATCGCTATTCGGCGGCGGCCGAGCCGCCCCCGCGCCGCGCCGGCGCCGCGACCTCGGGCCGGGTCGAGGCCAGCGCCGCCCGCATCCGCCGCCCCGGCATCCGCTCGCGGTAGAAGGTGTAGACGCCGGTGCCCACGACGATGGCGCTGCCCGTCAGCATCCACACATCCGGCACGTCGCCGAACACCGCCAGCCCCAGGATGATCGCCCAGATCAGGATGGTGTAGCGGAACGGCGAGACGAAGCCGACCGCGCCGTGGCGCATGGCCAGCACGATGAACAGATAGCCGGTGAACAGGCACACCGCCGCCAGCGCCAGCAGCCCGGCATTGCCCGGCGTGACCGTGCCCCAGGGCTCGGTCAGCGACACCGCGCCGCCCACCAGCGTGATCGCCACCGCCGTGCACAGCGCCACGAAGCTCGAGGGCGTCTCGCGCGTCAGCCGCCGCGTGGTCAGGTCGCGCATCACCCCGAACACCACCGAGACCACGGCCCACACCGCATAGGCGTTGAAGCCCTCGGTGCCGGGTCGCACCACGATCAGCACGCCGGCCAAGCCCACGCCGATGGCCGAATAGCGCCGCCAGCCCACCTTCTCGCCCAGAAACAGCGCCGCCCCCAGCGTCACCGCCAGCGGCATGGCCTGCAGGATCGCCGTGGCATTGGCGATCGGCATGTGGAACAGCGCCGTCAGGTAGCACAGCGTGCTGCCGATCTCGCCCATCACCCGCAGCGCCAGCACCGGCCGGTCGGCGGGCGCCACGCGGCGGATCAGCTCGCCGCGCGACAGCGCCAGCAGCGCCATCAGCGCCGAGGTGCCGATGCCGCGCAGAAAGATCGCCTGATAGAGCGTCAGCTCGCCCGCGGTCAGCTTGATCATCGTGTCGTTGCACACGAAGCCGACCATGCTGACCATCATGAAGAGCGCGCCGCGCGCGTTGTCGGAAAGCGGGGGCATGGGCGGGTCCGGTGGTGCGACTGCCGCCTTGATGTCACCGCCGCGGGACCGGGCGCAACGGAATTCGCTGGCCACTCACCCCGCCAATGCATCGGCGGCCGGCTGGCTTACCCCCCCACGATCCGGGGCAGCAGCACCACCTCGCTGTCCGGCGCGATCGGCTGGAACCACGAATCGTTGTAGATCTGGCCGTCGATCGAGACCGAGACCCCGCGCGCGAGCTGCGGCTTCAGGCCGGGATAGTCCTCGGCCAGCCGGTCGAGCAGCTGGCGCAGGTTGCGCGCCTCGACCTCGACCTCCGCCTCGCCCCCGGTGAAGTCCTGCAACGTGCCCCAGACGGCGACCTTGACCATCTCAGCCGCGCGCGCCCTCGATGGCGGCGAGCAGCCGCGGCGGCGACATGGGCAGCGCCGTCATGCGCACATCCGCCGCCCGCGACACCGCGTTGGCGATGGCCGCCAGCGGCGGCACGATCGAGGTCTCGCCCACGCCCCGCACGCCATAGGGGTGGCCGGGGTTCGGCACCTCCACGATCACCGTGTCGATCATCGGCAGGTCCGAGCACACCGGGATGCGATAGTCGAGAAAGCCCGGGTTCTGCAGCCGCCCGTCCTCGCCATAGATGTATTCCTCGTTCAGCGCCCAGCCGATGCCCTGCACGGCGCCGCCCTGGAACTGGCCCTCGACGTAATCGGGATGCACCGCCTTGCCGGCGTCCTGGCACACCGTGTAGCGCAGGATCTTCGCCGCCCCGGTCTCGGGGTCCACCTCGACATCCACCAGATGCGTGGCAAAGCTCACGCCCGCGCCTTCCGCGTTCACCTCGTGGTGCCCGGCGATGGGGCCGCCGGTATTGGACGCGATGGCCGCGATCTCGGCCAGCGTCATCGGATCGAACTTGCCCGCGTTGGGGCCGGCGGGCTTGGCCGCGCCGCCCTCCCAGACAACCGCGTCCGCGTCGATGCCCCAGACCTGCGCCGCGCGCTGGCAGCACTTGCGGATCACCTCCTGCGCCGCCTTGATGGTGGCCAGCCCCACGGCGAAGGTCACGCGCGAGCCGTCGGTCACGTCGTTGAGGCCCAGCGAGCCGGTGTCCGCGATGGTGCAGCGCACCTGGCTATAGGGGATGCCCAGCTCCTCGGCCGCCATCATGGTCATCGAGGCGCGCGAGCCGCCAATGTCGGGGTTGCCCTCCGAAAGCGTCACCGTGCCGTCCGGCGTCACGTTCATCGACACGCAGGTGTTGCCGCCGAAGTTGAACCAGAAGCCGCAGGCCAGCCCCCGGCCCTGGTTCGGCCCCAGCGGCGCCTTGTAGTGCGCGGTGTTCTTCGCCGCCTCCAGCGTCGCCGACAGCCCGATGCGCTTGAAGCGCGGCCCGTAGGACGCCTTGGTGCCCTCGCGCGAGCAGTTCTTCAGCCGCACCTCGACCGGGTCGAGATCCAGCTTCTCGCACAGCTCGTCGATCACGCTCTCGACCGCATAGGCCGCCATCGGCGCGCCGGGCGCGCGGTAGGCGGCCGCCTTGGGCCGGTTGCCCACCACGTCCCAGCCGATCGTCTTCACGTGGCCCAGGTTGTAGGGCGCGAAGGCCGCCATCGCACCCAGCTGCACCGGCGAGCCGGAATAGGCCCCGCCCATGTAGCGCAGTGTCGAGAAGCCGGCGGTGATGGTGCCGTCATTCTTCATGCCGACCTTGGCGTCGATGGAGGTCGTCGAGGTCGGCCCGCTGGCGCGGAACACCTCCTCACGGCTCATCACCACCTTGACCGGGCGGTTCGCCTTGCGGCTCAGCGCCAGCGCCACCGGCTCGATGAACACGGTAGTCTTGCCGCCAAACCCGCCGCCGATCTCGGACGCCGTCACCCGCAGGTCGCCGATATCCATGCCCAGCAGCCCGGCACAGGTGTCGCGCACCATGTAATGGCCCTGGGTGCAGACCCACAGCTCGCCGGTGCCGTCGGGGCTGACCGAGGCGACGCAGGCATGCGGCTCGATATAGCCCTGGTGCGTGGCCGCGGTGCGGAAGCTGCGCTCGATCACCAGGTCGGCCTCGGCGAAGCCGGCCTCGATGTCGCCATGGCCGTACTCGTAGCGGTGCATGACGTTCTTCGACATGCCCGCGGGCACGGTCTCGTCGCCGCCCGCCTCGTGCAGCACGGGGGCATCGGGCTGCATCGCCGCGTCCACGTCGGTGACGTGGTCCAGCACCTCGTAGTCCACCTCGATCAGCTTCAGCGCCTGCTTGGCGACCTTGGCGCTCACCGCCGCCACCGCGGCCACCGCGTGGCCGTCGTAAAGCGCCTTCTCGCCGGCCATGCAGTTGTCCAGCGTGGCCGCCAGATCGGGCTCCATCTCGGCCGTCTCCTGGCCCAGCAGCCCGTCCATCTCGCCCTTGGCCGGCCCGAAGTCGCGCCGCGTCACCACCGCCTTGACGCCCTCCAGCGCCTCGGCCTTCGAGGTGTCGATCGAGCGGATGCGCGCATGCGCGTGCGGGCTGCGCAGGATGCGGCCCACCAGCATCCCCGGCATCACCATGTCGGCGCCGAAGCGGGCGCGCCCGGTCACCTTGTCGATGCCGTCGGGGCGCAGGGGCCGGGTGCCGACGATCTTGAACTCGCGGAGGCCAGCGTCGCGCGGTGCCATCTCAGACCCTCCTCATCTCGTCGGCCGCGTCCATCACGGCGCGCACGATCTTGTCATAGCCGGTGCAGCGGCACAGGTTCCCCGCCAGCCAGTAGCGCACCTCGATCTCGGTCGGCTCGGGGTTGCGCTCCAGAAGCGCCTTGGCCGCGACCAGGAAGCCCGGCGTGCAGATGCCGCACTGCAGCGCCCCGTGCTCCAGGAACTTGCGCTGGATCGGGTGCAGCGCCTCGCCGGTGGCCATGCCCTCGATGGTGCCGATCTCGCGGCCCTCGGCCTCGGCGCCCAGCATCAGGCACGAACAGGCGATGCGCCCGTCCACCGTGACCGTGCAGGCGCCGCAGTCGCCGGTGGCGCAGCCCTCCTTCGCGCCGGTCAGCCCCAGCCGGTCACGCAGCACGTCGAGCAGCGTCTCCTCCGGCTCGCAGAGGAACTCGACCGTGTCGCCGTTGATCTTCGTGGTGACGTGCTGTTGTGCCATGGAATGTCCTCGACCCCGAAACCTCGTCAGCCCTTGGCCAACGCGCGGTCGCGGGCGATGGCGGCGGCGCGCCGCGCCAGCACCCCGGCGACCCTCTTGCGATATGCGGTGGTGCCGCGCTTATCGTCGATCGGCCTGGCCGCGGCCGCGGCCGCCTCCTCCAGCTTCTCCAGCGTGGCGTCGTCCAGCTTGGTGCCGATCAGCACCTCCGCCGCCGCCGGCACCACGATCACCGTGGGCGCCACCGCGCCCAGCGCCACCCGCGCCGCGGTGCAGCCGCCGTTGCCGTCCAAGGTAACGCTGACCCCGGCACCGACAACCGCGATGTCCATCTCGGTGCGCGGGATGAAGCGCAGGTAGGCATCCGCCGCGCGCGCGGGCCGCGCCGGCAGGAACACCGACTCGACCAGCTCGCCCTTGCCCAGCGTGGTCTTGCCAGGGCCCGCGGGCACCTCCTCGACGGGGATGTCGCGGCTGCCCCCGGGCCCGACCACGCGCACCGTCGCGCCGGCGGCGACCATCGCCGGCACGCTGTCGGCCGCGGGCGAGGCGTTGCACAGGTTGCCCGCCAGCGTGGCGCGGGCCTGGATCTGGGTGGATCCGATCAGCTCCAGCGCCTCGACCACGCCGGGCCAGTCGGCGCGCACGTCGTCGCGCTCGCCCAGCTCGGCGCCCGAGACGGCGGCGCCAATGCGCCAGCCGCCGTCCTCGCGCGCGATCTGCTTCATCGCCGGGATGCGCTTGAGATCGACGATCAGGTCGGGCTCGATAAAGCCCGTCCGCATCCGCACCAGAAGGTCGGTGCCCCCGGCCAGCACATGCGCGGCACCGGCCTCGCCGGCGAGCAGCGCGACCGCGTCCTCCGTCTTTCGCGGGGCCTCGTATCTCATGCGTTCGTCTTTCCGTGTCCCGAGATTCCACGCCCAAGTCGGCGGCAAACTCGCACAGCCCCGGTCCGCTTGCAACGGGCCTGCTCATGCTTTGCACGGCTCGGCCCACAGGGTCTATCCTGCGCCCCGAACCCCGGCGGAATCGCGGGCGCGGCGCAAGGCAGGAGACCCCCATGAAGACCTACCAGCACTTCATCGACGGCGCATATGTCGATCCGGCCGAGGGCGCATGGTTCGACTCCATCGACCCCTATCGCGGCGAAGCCTGGGCGCGCATCCCGCGCGGCTCGGCCAAGGACGTCGACCGCGCCGTGGCCGCGGCCAGGCGCGCCATGACCGAGGGACCGTGGTCGAAGACCACGCCCACCCAGCGCGGCAAGGTGATGCGCAAGCTCGGCGACCTGGTGGCCCGCGAGGCCGAGCGGCTGGCCGAGATCGAGGTGCGCGACAACGGCAAGCTGATGTCCGAGATGCTCGCCCAGCTGCGCTACCACCCCGAGTGGTGGTATTACTACGGCGGGCTGGCGGACAAGATCGAGGGCACCGTGGTGCCTATCGACAAGGCCGACCACTTCACCTTCACAACCTCCGAGCCGGTCGGCGTGGTCGGCGCCATCACCGCCTGGAACTCGCCGCTGCTGTTCATCGCCTGGAAATGCGCCCCGGCGCTCGCGGCGGGGTGTTCGGTGGTGGTCAAGCCCTCCGAGTTCACCTCGGCCTCGACGCTGGAATACGCCGCCCTGACCAGGGAGGCCGGCATTCCCGACGGCGTCTTCAACGTGGTCGCGGGCTTCGGCCACGAGGCCGGCTCGGCGCTGGTCGATCACAGGGACGTGGCCAAGATCGCCTTCACCGGGTCCGACGTGACCGGCGCGCGCATCTACCAGCAGGCGGCCAGGGGGCTCAAGCGCTGCTCGCTCGAGCTCGGCGGCAAGTCGCCCAACATCGTGTTCGAGGACGCCAACCTCGACGCCGCCGCCGCCGGCGCGGTCTCGGGCATCTTCGCCGCCACGGGGCAGACCTGCGTCGCGGGCTCGCGCCTTCTGGTGCAGAACTCGATCCGCGACGCGTTCACCGAGAAGCTCGTCGCCATCGCCCGCACCGCCAAGATCGGCAACCCGATGGAGGCCGACACCAATATCGGCCCGGTCACCACCGAGCCGCAGTACAAGAAGGTGCTCGACTACATCGACATCGCCCGCTCCGAGGGCGCCCGTCTCCTGCTTGGCGGCGGCCCGGCCGAGGGGCCCGGCATCCTCGGCGGCCAGTTCGTCGAGCCGACCATCTTCACCGACGTGAGGAACGACATGCGCATCGCGCAGGAGGAGGTGTTCGGCCCGGTGCTCTCCATCATCGGCTTCGAGGACGAGGCCGACGCGGTCAGGATCGGCAACGACGTGATCTACGGCCTCGCGGCAGGCGTGTGGACCCGCGACATGGGCCGCGCCGTGCGCATGTCCAGGGCGCTGAAGGCCGGCACGGTGTGGGTCAACACCTACCGCGCCATCTCCTACATGATGCCGTTTGGCGGCATGAAGCACTCGGGGCTGGGCCGCGAGAACGGCATGCAGGCGATCCACGAGTTCCTCGAGACCAAGGCGGTCTGGATCAACACCTCCGACGCCGTACCGGGCAACCCGTTCGTGATGCGCTGACGGGATGCCCGCGCTTCCCCTCCGCTCGCGCCTGTGGGGCGAGATGTTCGGCACCGCGGCGATGCAGGCGGTGTTTTCCGACACCGCCACGGTGCAGGCCTATCTCGACATCGAGGCGGCGCTCGCCCGCGCCCAGGCGAGCCTCGGCCTGATCCCGGCCAAGGCGGCCCAGGCCATCACCGCCGCGGCCGATGTCGAGCGCGTCGACTGGGAGCGGCTGGCGGCCCGCACCCGCGTGGTCGGCTACCCGATCCTGCCGCTGGTCGAGCAGCTCTCGGGCTGGGCCGAGGGCGGGCTCGGCCAGTGGTGCCACTGGGGCGCCACCACGCAGGACATCATGGACACGGCCGATGTGCTGCAGATCCGTGCCGCGCTCGATCTCATGACCGCCGACCTCGACGCCGTCGCCGCGGCGCTCGTGCGCCTGGCCGAGACGCACGTGGAAACCCCCATGGCCGGGCGCACGCATCTCCAGCACGCGCTCCCGGTCTCCTTCGGGCTCAAGGCAGCCGAATGGCTCTCGGCCATCGACCGCCACCGGGCGCGGCTGGCCCAGCTGCGCCCCCGCCTCGAGGTGGTCGAGTTCGCCGGCGCCGCCGGCACGCTGGCCTCGCTCGGCGCCGAGCAGGGGCTGGCCACCCAGGCCGCGCTGGCCGGCGAGCTGGGGCTCGCACTGCCCGACATCACCTGGCACGCCATCCGCGACGGCTTCGCCGAGGCCACCGGCTGGCTCGCGCTGCTCACCGGGTCCATCGGCAAGATCGGCCTCGACATCGCGCTGATGATGCAGACCGAGACCGGCGAGGTGCTCGAGCCGTTCCAGCCCGGCCGCGGCGCCTCCTCGACCATGCCGCAAAAGCGCAATCCGATCGGCGCCGAGCTGATGATCGCCACGGCGAAGATCGTGCGCGAGCAGCACGGGCTGATGCTCGACGCCATGGTGCAGGACCACGAGCGCGCCACCGGCCCCTGGCATGTCGAATGGCACGCCATTCCCACCGCCTTCATCGCCGCCTCGGGCGGGCTCGCCGCCGCGCGCGACGTGCTCGAGGGCCTCGAGGTCCGCCCCGAGGCCATGCGCCGCGTGCTCGACGCCACCGGCGGGCTGATCGTGGCCGAGGCGGTGATGATGGGCCTCGCGCCGCATCTCGGCCGCCAGGTGGCGCACGACCTCGTCTACGAGTGCTGCCGCACTGCGCTGGCCGGCGACACCGCCTTCCTCGACGCGCTCGCCGCCGAGCCGAAGATCGCCGCCGTGATGGACCGCGCCGCGCTCGCCCGGCTGGTCGACCCGGCGAACTATCTCGGCGCCGCGCCGCAAATGGTCCGCCGCCTCATCGCCCGCCGCGAATGAGCCAACCCCGCCGGCTCAGCTCTCCGCGCCGGGCTCCGCGCCTGGCTCCGCCCCCCTGCCGGGGAACTCGGCGCGCACGCGCGGCAGGCTTTCCGGATAGCGCGCCTGCAGGAACGCGATCATCTTCTCGCGCACATGGCAGCGCAGGTCCCAGGCGCGGCCCGAATCCGGCGCGCTCAGCACGGCGCGCAGCTCCATCGAGCGGTCGGTGGCATTGGTCACGGCCAGGTCGCAGGTCTTGCCGTCCCACAGCCCCGACTCCTGCACCACGCGCTTGAGCTCGGCGCGCACCTCGTCCACCGGCACGGTATAGTCGGTGTAGAGATAGACCGTGCCGATGAGGTCGGCGGTCTTGCGCGTCCAGTTCTGGAACGGCTTCTCGATGAAATAGGACAGCGGCACCACCAGCCGGCGCAGGTCCCAGATGCGCACCACCACATAGGTGGTGTGGATCTCCTCGATCCAGCCCCATTCGCCCTCCACGATCACCACGTCGTCGAGGCGGATCGGCTGGGTCAGCGCGATCTGCAGGCCGGCGATCAGGTTCGCGATCGCCGGCCGCGCCGCCAGCCCGGCGATCAGCCCGGCGATGCCGGCCGAGGCGAACAGGCTCACGCCCAGCGTGCGGATCGAGGGGATCGCGGTCAGCATCGCCGCCAGCGTGACCAGCACGATGGTGAACACCACCACGCGCCGCAGCACCTGGATCTGCGTCAGCAGCCGGCGCTGCTCCAGGTTGTCGGGCCGGTGGATGTCGTGCGCATCGACGATGCGGTCGGCGATCGCCTGCACCACCGCGACCGCCAGCCAGCCCAGGCCGGCGGCCAGCCCGATCGCCAGCACCCGGTGCGCCACCACCAGCCCCGCGCCTTTCAGCCCCGCGCCGGGCAGCGTGACCAGCACCGCGACCAGCGGCACCAGCCACAGCGCCGGCCGGCGGCAGCGCTCGGCCAGGAGGTCGTCGATGTGCCAGGGCGTGTGCCGCGCGATGCGCCGTGCCACCGCGGCCAGCACCGCCGCCCCGGCGAACCCGGCCGCCGCCGCCGGTGCGACCACGGCGAGCACGCCTGCAAGCTGGTTCAGGAATTGCGGCAGATGATCCATGGCGCGGTCCGGCTTGGGCGACAGGGGGGTGCAACCTTGCCCCGCCGCGCCGCCGATCTCAACGGCCTTGCGACTTTGCAACGCCGCCCGCTCGCGCTCCGCGGACTACGGCGCCAAGGAACAACTCTTGGTTGTATACATATTTACTTTTCGCGGAAAAGTTGGTATCCTTTGAACATTGAGGAGTTCTTTTGGAGGCGTACTGCCCCGCCCGAGGGGCACTGTGAGCCGGAGTGGTGGTTGCGTAGTGGCTCGTCTGACGTTCGCTGAAATCAAGTGGGTTTCCCCGCGGCCTCCGCACGGAGCGCCGCCGCAGAAGCACGGCTGATCGACGGCCACCGTCATCGCCGCAAGGCATGACCCCCATCCGGAAAGACCAGGGCCGGGCAATCTCCACGGCGCATGCCGGGACGTTGCCCTTGCCGTTTAGGAACCGCCTTGCGTTCCGGGGCCCGGCGGGACGCAAACAGGCATAGGCCGGTTACGGGTATCGGAGACAGGAGAGAGGAATGTTTGGGTTCAAGACTTCGACAGGCCTCATGACTGCGGCGGCGGTTGCCGCAGCGATGTGTACTTCACCTGCCATGGCGACAGATACCACCGTATATGTCACGCCACCGGATGCTGATACCTATATCGCCGAAGACACCGGGGGCCAGGGGAATTTCGGGGCCTCGACGGAGCTGCTCGTCGAGTCGGCAGCATCTAGCGCCCATCTGACCAAACGCACGTTGCTTCGGTTCGATCTCACAGACTTTGCCGGCAGCCTGCCCATTGGCGCGACCATCACCGACGCGTCCCTGAAATTATGGATGACCGACACGCCGGCCAATGCACGCATCTACGACCTCTTCAAGTGCGATACCAGCACTTGGAACGAGACGGACCCCAATGGGGTAACCTGGCTCGGCTCAAACGCGTTTGCATGTGCAGCGTCGCTGTCAGGCGCGACTCTTATTGCTAGCCAAACGGTGCCGGGGTCTGCGCCGCAGGCAATGACCTGGACAAGCACAAACCTGACGGACGCGATCATCGCTGCCGTCGGATCGTCCGACCACCTCATTACCATGCTCGTGAAGGACAGTAACGACGAGCCTTCTTATACCGGGAGCCCCCCGCATCCGACCTACACGGGCACCTTCCTCAGTAAGGAGGGAGCGACCAACACCTATCCGACGAGCACGGACGCCTTCCAGCCGGTGCTCGCGATCACATACCACGTCGACGACGTGAATCCTCCAACGTGCGACTACCCTGTCCAGATCGTCAGTTTCACGCTCTCCCCTGGAGAGAGCACCGTTGATACCAGCTCGTTCGACGTAGAAATGGTTATCCACGCATGCCAAGCCTTGACCTCCGTCAAGGCCCAGGGCGGAACGGCAGGAAACACCGACACGACCGGCATCCTTTGCGACCCGGGAACCTGTGAGGAGCATTCGCCAGGCAAATCGAAAAAGGGCGCAAACAATAACGTGATTATCACTTGGCTGATCGACAGCATGGCCGCGGGGGACGACGCAACCCTGGACTTCACGGTGACGACGGGGAACAATCCTGCCGATATCGCTATCTGCCAAAGCGACGTCACGACCAATATCCTGAAAAACATAACGGGCGCCTGGAGCGTTACGGCAACCTACGACGATGGCGGAACGCCGGCGCAATACACAACCACCCACGGCCCCCTTGTGACCAATATCTTCTGCGGCGAACTGCCATCGCCATAACTGCTTTCCAAGGGCCTCCTTCGGGAGGCCCTTTTTCTACCGGCTATGAAATCAATCCATATTGAGCAGAGCCATTCCAAACACAGACTCAATCTAGCTACGATCGAAGTCATGACCCTGGCCGTCGCACGCGTCGGATGGGGCGCAGCGAGATTTCCCTGTCGATGGCCGGGCGCCCCCTCACTCCTCCTCCTGCGGCACGAAGTGGCGCACCAGCCGAGGCATGGTCAGCGCCTGCACGATGATCGAGAAGATCACGATCACATAGGTCACGCTCACCATCAGCGGCTTGTCCGGGCTGTGCGCGGGCAGCGACAGTACCAGCGCCACCGAGATCGCGCCCCGCAGCCCGGCCCAGGTCAGCATGGCGATCGAGCCGCGCGTGAAGCTCCAGCTCAGCCTCAACAGCGTGATCGGCACCCCCACGGCCACGAAGCGCGCCGCCAGCACCAGCGGGATGCTCGCCAGCCCGATCACCAGGAAATGCGGGTCGAAGGGCAGCACCAGCACCTCGACCCCGATCATCAGGAACAGCACCGCGTTGAGGATCTCGTCGATCAGCCGCCAGAAGGCCTCGACATGCTCGCGCGTCGTGCGGCTCATGCCGTAGCGCACGCCGCTGTGGCCGATCAGGAGCCCGGCGACGACCACCGCGATCGGCCCGCTCATGTGCAGCGCCCCGGCCAGCGTGTAGGTGCCCATGACCAGCGCCAGCGTCAGCAGCACCTCCAGCGCATAGTCGTCGATGCGCTTCATCGCCTGATAGACCAGCCAGCCGGTGGCCGCGCCGAAGGCGGCGCCGCCGCCCGCCTCCAGCAGGAACACCCGGCCCACCCCCACCGGGGTCGAGGGCGCCTCCGGCGTGGCGTGGAAGGCAACGGCGCTGACGATGAGGAACACCACATAGCCCACGCCGTCGTTGAACAGGCTCTCGCCGGCGATCTTGATGCGCAGCTCGCGCGGCACCCGCACCTGCTTCAAAAGCCCCAAAACCGCCACCGGGTCGGTGGGCGAGATCAGCGCCCCGAACACCAGCGCCACCTTGAACGGCACCCCCGCGAGCAGGTGGAAGCCCGCCGCGACCAGCCCGGTCGAGATCAGCACCCCCGCCGTGGCCAAAAGCGCCACGGCCCAGCGCTGCTCCCTCAGCGCGTTGAAGTCCACATGCATGGCGCCGGCGAACAGCAGGAAGCCCAGCATGCCGTCGAGCAGCGCGTTGGCGAAGTCGATCTCCAGCACCTGCCGGCGCACGATCTCGCTGGCGTTGAAGCCCGGCAAAACCGCCTGCAGCCCGATCAGCGTCAGCGAGGCCGCCAGCCCGATCACCACCAGCCCCACCGTCGAGGGCAGCCGCAGCAGGAAATGGTTCACCACGCCGAAGGCGGCGGCAAGGCAGACCAGCGTCGCGGCGATCTGCAGCATGGTCACGGAACGGCCCTCCGGCGCTGCCTTCTCCGGGCACCCCGGCCGGGCCCCGCCGGTGCCGGTTGAGGGACTCGAACCCCCGACCTTCGGTTTACAAAACCGCTGCTCTACCAGCTGAGCTAAACCGGCGCCGGCGCGACAGATACTGCCCGAGCCGGGGTGTTTCAAGCAAGCGCGGCCGGTCCCGGGCCGGCTGCGCGCCCCGCGTGCCGGCAGCGCGCCGGCCGGCCCACCCGAAGCCCCGCGTTGACCGCCCGCCGCGCGCAGATTAGGAAGGCGCGGCACCCGACCAGCGCCGCGAGAGGCCCCAATGCCCGCCGACACCCGCGACCAGCCGCGCTCGTTCCAGGAGGTCCTGCTGCGCCTCACCCGCTACTGGGCGGGCCGGGGCTGCGCCGTCTTGCAGCCCTACGACATGGAGGTCGGCGCCGGCACCTTCCACGCCGCCACGGCGCTGCGCTCGCTCGGGCCGCGCCCGTGGACGGTGGCCTATGTCCAGCCCTCGCGCCGGCCGACCGACGGGCGCTATGGCGACAACCCCAACCGGCTGCAGCACTACTACCAGTTCCAGGTGCTGATAAAGCCCTCGCCGCCCGACCTGCAGGATCTCTATCTCGGCTCGCTCGCGGCCATCGGCATCGACGCCGCGCTGCACGACATCCGCTTCGTCGAGGACGACTGGGAAAGCCCCACGCTCGGCGCCTGGGGGCTGGGCTGGGAGGTCTGGTGCGACGGCATGGAGATCACCCAGTTCACCTATTTCCAGCAGGTCGGCGGCCACGACTGCCGCCCGGTCTCGGGCGAGCTGACCTACGGGCTGGAGCGGCTCGCCATGTACGTGCTCGGCGTCGACCACGTCATGGAGATGCCGTTCAACGACCCCGACGCCGAAATCCCGCTCAGCTATGGCGACATCTTCCGCCAGACCGAGCGCGAGTACTCGCGCTACAACTTCGACGCCGCCGACACCGAGGCGCTGGCGCGCCACTTCGAGGACGCCGAGCGCGAATGCGCCCAGCTGCTCGACGAGGAGGCCAACCCGCCCATCGACCCCCGCACCGGCCGGACCATCGTCATGGCCCACCCGGCCTACGACCAGTGCATCAAGGCCAGCCACCTGTTCAACCTGATGGACGCGCGCGGCGTGATCTCGCCGACCGAGCGGC
>NZ_JBZSYN010000037.1:0-15259 GCF_058622915.1 Thermohalobaculum sp.
TCCGGCCGAACCGTTCGCCCTCGCAGAGGAGGATCGCGCCCGCGGAAGGGGGTGCTCGGGGGCGGGCGCGCGCGATCCGGCGCTGACGCGCCTAGGGCAGCAGGTGAAAAGGCGGTTCACTCGGGTCGGGCATTGCCCTAAGCCTGCCCTCCGGGCCCCGGCAAGCGAGGGAATGGCCACCGATGACGAAGGACCTGCGCGAGGACTTCCTCACCCTGCACGAATTCGTCGCCGCGGCGCGCCGGCGCCTCGACGACCACGGCTGGGGCTACCTCGTCGGCGGCACCGAGACCGAGACCACCCTGCGCCGCAACCGCCGGGCGCTCGACTCCGTCGCGCTCCGCCCGCGCGTGCTGCGCGACGTCAGCGCGGTCGACGCCTCCGCCAGCTTCCTCGGCGCCCCCGCGCGCCTGCCCGTGCTGCTCGCCCCCGTCGGCGGGCTGGAGACCTTCGACCCCGACGGCGCGCTCGCGGTGGCCCGCGCCGCCGGCGTCTTCGGCGTGCCCGCCATGGTCTCCTCGGTCTCCCCGCGCACCAAGCCCGAGCTGCGCGCGGCCACCGCCGCGCCGCTGGTCTACCAGCTCTATGTGCGCGGCTTCGGCCGCTTCATCGAGGACGAGGTCGAGGCCACGCTCGCCGCCGGCATGGACGCCTTCTGCCTCACCGTCGACACCGCCCATTACAGCCGGCGCGAGCGCGACATCGCCGGCCGCTTCGCCAAGCCCTGGCGCGCCAAGGTCCATGGCGAGGCGCGCCAGGCCCAGGCGGCGCTCAACTGGGCCGACGTGGCGCGCATCCGCCGCGCCTGTGACGTGCACCTGATGCTCAAGGGCATCGCCACGCCCGAGGACGCGCGCATCGCGGTCGAGCACGGCATCGACACCGTCTATGTCTCCAACCACGGCGGCCGCCAGCTCGACCACGGGCTCGGCGCGCTCGACCTGCTGCCCGCCATCGTCGACGCGGTGGCGGGCCGGGCGCGGATCGTCTTCGACGGCGGCATCTGCCGCGGCACCGACATCATCAAGGCGCTGGCGCTGGGCGCCGATTTCGTCGGCATCGGCCGGCTCTACTGCTACGCCATGGCCGCGGCCGGCGCGCCGGGCATCGTGCGCCTGCTCGAAATCCTCGAGGAGGAGCTCCTCACCAGCCTCGGCCTTCTCGGCGTCACCAACCTCGCCGGGCTCGACCCCGCCTGCCTGCACCCCGGCGCCCCGGTGGTCACCCAGCCCTCCGCGCTCAGCGCCTTCCCACTGCTGGGGCAGGGCGAGGACGGGCGGTAGGGCAGACCCCGTCGAGCCGGAACGGGCGCCGCCGTGAGCTGGTCCGGCGGTCACGGAGCCGTCCGGCCGTGCGGATCTCTGGCCGTGCCGGGATGGATCTTCAGCCACGCGGCCGATTTCGCAGTTCGGGCGGACGTTTCGGTGAGCGGCGTCGCAGAGAAACAGGCTAAGACAGGAAAGACAGGAACTTCTCGCCCCCGAAATTTCGCACTTGCCGGTCTTGCGAAAAGGCGTCGAAGGCCGCTGTGCAGCCTTCGACAATGCGGTCATGCAATTCCACGAAGATTGCCGGGATGCATTTCAGCTCGGCCGCATCCTGCTCGAACAATGCCTTTTCCCCGCCCTCGATGTCGAGCTTCAGCAATCCGATCTCGCGCCCCGGATGGTTCGCCGCGATTTCGCGAAGCGAGATGGTTTGGACCTGTTGCAGCGACGGTGCGTCGACGCGGTCATTCGGGTTCTTGACGATGGTCAAGCCCCATTCGCCGGTTCCACGGTCATACAGCTCGATCGATTGCCCGGCGATCGGTGCCAGCGCGGCGCGGACCGGTTCGATCCGCTCCATGCCGGCCGTGTTCCGGCAAAGGAGCTCGAAGTTGCGGTCGGACGGCTCGACGCTGACGATCTTCGCAGCAGGAAATAGTTGTGCCAGCTTGAGGGCCGCCGTGCCGATGTAGCCGCCGCCATCGACGATCAATCCGTCGAAGTCGGGCGCGAGAAACTTCCCCAGTTGCTCGAACTCGTCGCCGAGCGTTGACAGCGCCACAACTCGATCGGGGGTGCGGGGACGTATCGCGACCTTCGTCCTGTGGATCGTCAGCACGACGACAGGCCGGCGCAGGACTTCGGCGACCCTGAGTCGTATGGCCTCTATCAAGCCGACTTCTTTGCTTATTCGTTCAAAATAGCGGAACTGGGCGACGATCCAGCCATACACTTGAGGACCCCGCGAAATCGACCGGCGCTCGGCGCAGCGCGCCCCGCCCGGTGCTGTTGCCTGGTCTGGTCATCCCTCACATGGACGAGCCCCAAGCGCTGGATGCTGACGCAGCCCCGGGGGCAATTCAAGTGGCCCAACCGCATCCGCGCCCTCGCGGAAGCCGCGACATCGTCGCCGTTGCAGCGCGGTGCGGCGCGGGCGTAGCCTCGCCTCCTTCGCACGGGGAGGCACCCATGCGCATGATGCTCAGATGCACGTTTCCGGTCGAGCGCGGCAACGCGGCGATCCGCGACGGCTCGCTCAGAGAGACCATCCGCGGGCTGATGGACTCGCTCAAGCCCGAGGCCGCCTATTTCTACTCCGAGCAGGGCGAGCGCGCCTGCATGATGGTCTTCGACATGACCGACGCGACGCAGATCCCAAGGATCGCCGAGCCGCTGTTCCACAAGTTCGGCGCCGCTGTCCACCTCGTGCCGGTGATGAACGCCGACGACCTGAGGGCGGGCCTGGCCGAGGTGCCCGAGGCCGGCTAGCCGCCCCCCCGCGGGGCTGCGCGCTCGGGCTGGACCCCGATTGCCTGCCTCCACCGCCCGTGCGGTCACGCAGCCGCCCGCGCCGAGGACCTTCGCGCTCCTCGGTTGGGACGACGGCGCGCGGCAGATCGTGGCTTGAATGCGACTTTCGATCGGCCCCGATTCGAGTCGCCCAAGATCAACAGCGAACCGATTCGCCACATGGTTGATTTAAGCGGCGCTTGGGGGGCAGTGCCGGCCGCAGCGGAGCCACCCCGGTTCGCATGCCGAATTGTGGTGGATGAAAGGCTCATCAGCGAGCTAGACTGCTCAAAGCACACACTGGCGGAAAGCGTAATCTGGGCCAGGCCATGGCACGAAGAGCCTTGATTATCGTTGACCATATCGGGCGAGGCGGAACTCTTCCGTTCGTCAGCAGGTACGCCAAGTTTCTGACGAAAAACGGCTTCGAGTGTTCATTGAACGGCGCCCCATTCGAGGATGTGCTATCCGGCCGCGTGCGTCCGCCGATAGAGTTGGCGCGGGCGACGGGATTTTTTCGCTCTCTTCGATTTCTGCTACGCCGTAACAATAAATATACGATAATATCGGCCCATTCTCCGAAAGGAATAATATATGCTGCTCTGGTGAAGGTGGCGACAAGCCAAACGGCATTAATTACGTTCACTTTGCATTGGCCAGTTGACTCAAGTCGATTTGCCGCCAGACTGAAGCGGCTAATTTACTGCATTCCGGGCAGGATACACGCGATTTCCGCCTCGATCAGGGATGTGCTGTTAGATCGTTATCTGGTCTCTCCCCAAAGAATTCTGACATTCAACGTAGATGTCGACGCCCGCCGGTTTGTACCCTGGAATTTGGAAAATCGATGTAAATTTTATCGCGAATTGGGAATAAACGCATCATACCCCATATTGGGTTATGTGGGCAGACTAGATCAAGAGAAAAATATAGATTTTATCATACGATTTGCAGATGAATACGGACGCAATATACGCCCTGTCAACGTACTAATATATGGAGATGGCCCATTGATTGGGCGAATTGTGTCACAAATCGACAAATTATCCGGCCCTTCCGAGGTGAAATACATGGGATTCACGGATACGCCCGAATGCGCTCTTGCGACGCTGGACCTCAATATTCTGCCCTCTTCCGTCGAGGGCTTTCCGCTGGTTGTCGCCGAGGCGGGTCTATGTGGAACTCCCACGCTGCGGAGTTCAGTTGAAGGTGGTCACGAACAGATCAAGGATGGTGAGACCGGGTTTCTCTTCGACATCGATCACGGGTACGAGGCATTTTACGATCGGCTGGCGCGCGTGTTCGACGCCACTGGCCACGATCCAGCGGAGTTTCGGCCGGCCCTTCGCGAAATCGGGTTGAGCGCGCGGCAGCATTTTCAGAAAATTTGCGGCTCCGAGGATTTCGAGAGAAACTGCGAGGAACTGTTTTCGGAGGCCTTACTTAAGTCGGGATGCCAATCGGGAAGAAGCGCATGACTGAATTGGAACATTCTGGCACTTCGGTGAAGTCAAATCTGATTACGGGGAAAGCCTCGGAACAAGATTCCTGTCCTCCGTATGGTAGAGCGGCCATCGGCGAGCATGTGCGGTTGCTCAACGTGCGATCGGCGCCGATAGATGACAAGATCGGCTACCTCTGTCGGCGGGTCGCGGGAAAGCGTGTCCTCGATGTGGGAGCGGTCGAGCACGATTATCAGGCGACGAAATCTGGAGCCTGGTTGCACCGACATCTTTCACGTGCGGCTGCGTCGTGTCTGGGCATCGATATATTGGAGGATGAAGTCAAAAGGCTGCAAGAGGATGACTTCAATATAAAAGTTCATAATTTGTGCGAGGCACCAATTTTGGGTGAGTTCGATTGCATAGTCATGGGCGAACTGATCGAGCACATTGGAGAGAGCGAGAATCTTCTCAGGAATGCCGCTAGTGCATTGGCGGCAGACGGTCGAATTATGCTCACGACGCCAAATCCATGGTACATTAATACGCTTTTCCATGCAGTTCGCCGGGGCTTTTTTGTAGACAATACGGATCACGTTGCATGGTACGATCCGGGAACCATACTTACACTCGCGCACCGGTGCGACTTGGAACTCGTAGGATTCGCTGGACTGCGGGGTATGAAGCCACGGACGGTTTCGGGCAAAGTGGTTGGAGTTCTGGTTTCTATGTTGTGCAAGGCGGGACTATTTCCTTTGCTAGACTGCAAATCTATATTTTATGAACTGAAACGTGACTAAAACAGGAACTGAATCGGGAGGCGGGCTTCTATTGGGCATCGACGGGCGAGTCTCGGCCGGCACCCAAAATTCGTCAATTATTGGGTTAATACGGACGTTCAATAACTGTTATCTTGGCGAATATTACGTTCGGCTTGTTTGACGGAAGGCCGCTAGCCCGCCGCCCCGCCGCCCCGCCTCCCGCTCAAACCTCGAACAGCCGCCCCAGCTCCGGCCGGCTCTCGCGCACCCCGGCCAGGCGCAGGCAGTGCCAGGCCATGGCGTGGTTCGACGAGGTCACCGGCAGGCCGCACTCGGCCTCGAGCTCGCGGATCGCCGCGACCAGCCTCAGCGAGGTGCAGGAGACGAACACCGCGTCCACCTCGCGCCCCTCGGTGATGCGGCGCATGGCGCCGCGCAGGCTGGCCGCGTCGATGCGCGCTACCACCCGGTCCTCGGGCTCGTTGAACGAGCCGAACACCGGCACCTCGAAGCCACGCGCGGTGATGTAGTCGCGCACCACCGCGTTGACGTCGGCGCGGTAGGGCGTGAGCACCGCGATGCGCCTGGCGCCCAGCGCCTCGAAGGCGGCAAACGCCGCGGTCACCGGCGTCGTCACCTTGGCCTCGGGGCGCACCGAGAGCACGCGCTCTGCCACCGTCTCCTCGCCCAGCACCATGGTGGCCGAGGTGCAGCCGAAGGCCACCACGTCGAGCTTGCCGCCGGGCAGGATCAGGTCCACCGCGCCCGCGATCAGCGGCCCCATGGCGCGCAGGGTGTCGGGCGTGATCTGCGGTGCGCAGGAGATCCGGCTCTCGTAGAGGTCGACGCCGGGCGCCGTCAGCACCTGGCGGAACTCGTGCTCGATGGTGTAGTCGCACGACAGCACCACCAGCCCGATCCGCGCCACCGCGCCGATTCCGGCGTCGGTGCTGAACGGCAGGTGCTCGATCAGCTCGAAGGCCGGGGTCTGAACGCTCTCATCCTTCATAGGTCATGCCCTCCCTGGGGATCGCGGGCTGGCGCTGTGCCACCAGGTCGGCCAGCACCCGCGCCGAGCCGTTCGACATGGTCCAGCCGATATGCCCGTGCCCGGTGTTGAGCCACAGGTTAGCATAGGGGCTGCGGTCGATCACCGGCATTCCGCTCGGCGTCATCGGCCTGAGTCCCGCCCACATCGAAGGGTTGTCGAAGTCCGCCGCGCCCTCGAACAGCGCCCGCGCCTTTCCCAGCATCTCGCGGAAGTCGCGCGGCCGGTGGGCGTTGGAATAGCCGCTGATCTCGGCCGTGGCGGTCAGCCGCAGCCGGCTGCCCATGGGGCAGTAGGCCAGAAGGTTGTGCTCGTCCACGCCGCCCAGCCGCGGCGCGCGCTCGGGGTCGGTGATCTCCAGCGTCGCCGAATAGCCCTTGACCGGGTAGATCGGCAGCTTCAGCCCCAGCGGCTCGACCAGGTGCGGGCTATAGACCCCCAGGCAGACCACATAGGCGTCCGCGCGCAGCTCGCCCCGCCCGGTCACGGCGCAGGCGACCTCGCTGCCCTTGAGGCGCAGCGCCCGCACCGCCTCGCCATAGCGGAACGTCACGCCCTTGGCGGCGCACCGCTCTGCCAGCGCCGCGGTGAACAGGTGCGCGTCCCCGCTCGCGTCGCCGGTGACGAACACCGCGCCGGCGATCTGCCCCGCCGCGCGCTTCAGCCCCGGGTCCTTCGCCACCGTGGCGTCGGGGTCCAGCACCTCGATCTCGATCCCCGCGTCGCGCAGGATGGCGCATTTCGCCGCCGCCGCGCGGAAGCTCTCAGGCGTGCGGTAGAAATAGACCAGCCCGCCGCCCTGGCCGTCGTACTCCACCCCGGTCTCGGCCACCACCTCGTCCAGCATCCGCTGCGAGTACAGGCACAGCCGCGCCTTGCGCTCGGTGTTGATGCGCGCCTTCTCGGCGGTGCACTGCGCGAGGAACCCGGCCACCCAGCGCCACTGCCTGACCGACAGCCGGGGCGAGAAGCGGATCGCCTGGTCGCCCCGCCACAGCGAGCGCAGCATCATCCCCGGCGCCGCCGGCGAGGACCAGGCATAGGCATGCCCCGGTGCCACCAGCCCCGCATTGGCGAAGCTGGTGAAGCGGGCCGGGCCCGGCTCGCGCTCGATCACGGTGACCTCGTGGCCGTCCTTGACCAGCTGCCACGCGGTGGTGACGCCGATTACCCCGGCGCCGAGGACGAGGATGCGCATCTGCCGCCCGGGCCTCAGTCCACGGCGGCGACCACGCCGATCTCGACATTGAACTGCTGCGCCGCCAGCCGCGATTCGACGCAGGCGCGCGCCGGCGCGTTGCCCTCGGCCAGCCAGGCGTCCCAGACCTCGTTCATCTCGGCGAAGTCGCGCATGTCGGTCAGCCAGATGCTGGCGCTGATCAGCTTCGACTTGTCCGTGCCGGCCTCCCCCAGCAGCTTGTCGATGCGGCCCAGGATGTCGCGGGTCTGCTCGGCGATCGAGCCCCCCGGCGCGCCCTGCGCCACCTGGCCCGCGGTATAGACGGTGCCGTTGTGCACCACCGCCTGGCTCATGCGCTTGCCCACCTCGATGCGTTTGATCGTCATCGCTCGCCTCCCTCTTGAGTTGTGCGTCCTGTGCATCAAATCCGTGCCGGGCGCCGCGCACAAGGGCCAAGTTGTGCGACGGCGACTTGCCTCGCGCCGCTGCTGCCGGCATCCTCGGGGCCGGCAGGCGAGGCGAGAGACCATGATGGGACCCGGCAAAAGACTGCCCGCGGCGCGTCCGTGCAGGGCCCTCGAGGCGCTGCCCGCAACGCTCGACCTCTCGCCGGGCCGGGCCGGGACCGTGGGGCGCCTGCTGGTGGCGCTCTCGGTGCTGGCCGCCGCGCTCTATGTCCGCGCCGCCGTCGAGGGTGCCGGCGAGGCGGGCGAGAGCAGCCTCACCGAGGCCATCTCGCTCATCCAGCTCGCCCTCGCGGCCCTGGCCGCGGTCTTCGCCGCCCGCGCCGGCCTCGCGCTCATGTCGCACCGCTCGGCCCGGCTCGACGGCGGCCGCATCAGCGTCAGCGGCCGCACGCCGTTCGGCCACGAGGCGTGGAGCGAGCCGATCGCCGCCTATCGCGGCGTGTGCTGGCGCGTGGTGCGCAGGGGCGACGCGCGGGGCCATCCGGGCCGGCGCGTGTTCCAGGTCATCGAGCTGGTGCACCCGGACCCGGCGCGCACCGTGCCGCTCTATGTGCGCGAGACCCGCGAGGACGTGCGCGGCGTGTGGGAGGGCTTCGCCCGCCTGCTCCACCTGCCCGCGATCGACGCCCGCGACGGCGCCCCGCGCACGCGCGCCCCGGGCGACCTCGGCAAGTCGCTGCGCACGCTCGCCGAGGAAGGCCGGCTCGAGCTGCGCGCACCCCGCGCCGGCCCGCCGCCCGCCGGCCTCGAGCTGCGATCCGAGCGCACCGGCGGGGCCGAGACCCTCGTCGTGCGCCTGCAGGCGCGGCGCTTCCCCGCCCCCGCCTATGCCGGGGTGGTGCTGGCCGGCGCCTTCCTGGTCTATGCCGGGCTGGTGCAGCACGCGCTGCTCGGCTTGATCGTCGGCGGCGCGCTGGCCGGGCTCACCGCCTGGTGCTGGCTCTACGAGCCCGGCCACCCGCGCGAGCTCAGGCTGAGCCGGACCGAGCTGACCTATGACGACTCCAACCTCATCACCAGCGAGCAGCGCACCATCCCGCTCGCCGCCATCGAGGAAATCCACCTCGCGCCGCCCAGGCGCCCGGTCAACCGCGGCACCCTGGTGATCGCGTCCGACCGCGGCGAGGTCCGCACCGGCCAGGGCCTCTCGCCCGAGGCGCTGGCCTGGCTCAGGGACTGGCTGACCGCGGCGGTCGTCGGGGCGTGAGCGCGCGCGTGCGCGCGGACGGGACGGCGGCGGGGCCGGGGGGGGGGACCGGGGGGCGGGACCGGGGCGCGGGACTGGGGGCAGGGCGGCCCTGCGGCCGGGCGGCGCACTCTTATAGTCCGACTGTAGGAGTTACCAGTTTCCTACTGGAGAAACTGATCCATTTCGGGATTTGAAAGTCCCGGACGACTTTCGTGGACTTAACGGATTTCGACTCCGGCGAAATCCTGCGATGCCCGGCGGGCTTGTCCGACTTGACGTCCGGAAAAATCCGCCGCGGGGCCGCGGCGCCGTCGGCGAGGCCCGCCGCGCGCATCCAGCTCGGCGGGCCGCCGCCGGTTGCCGCCGCGCCCGCCCTTGTCTCGCCGCGCCGCCGCCTGTATATCCCGCCGCGACTTTTTCGCCCCCGAACGCCCCGGAAGGTCCCTGCCATGCCCAAGATCAGCGGCAACGAGATTCGTCCCGGCAACATCCTCGAGCACGACGGCGGGCTCTGGGTCGCCGTGAAGACCAACCACGTCAAGCCCGGCAAGGGCGGCGCCTTCGCCCAGGTCGAGCTGAAGAACCTGCGCGACGGGCGCAAGTTGAACGAGCGCTTCCGTTCCGAGGACAAGGTCGAGCGCGTGCGCCTCGACCAGCGCGACCAGCAGTTCCTCTACCAGTCCGACGACATGCTGGTGTTCATGGACGCCGAGACCTTCGAGCAGATCGAGCTGCCCGCCGACATCCTCGGCGACCGCCGCCCGTTCCTGCAGGACGGCATGACCGTGACCATCGAGTACTACGAAAACGAAGCCCTTTCAGTGACTTTGCCCGATAAGGTCACCTGCGCTGTGACCGAGACCGAGCCGGTGGTGAAGGGCCAGACCGCGGCCTCGTCCTACAAGCCCGCCATGCTCGACAACGGCGTGCGCACCATGGTGCCGCCCTTCGTCGGCGAGGGCGAGCGCATCGTGGTCTCGACCGAGACCGGCGAGTACGTGGAGCGGGCCTGAGCCGTGGCCACTGCCTCGGCCAACCTCAATGTGATGATCAAGGCGGCGCGCAAGGCCGCCCGCGGGCTGGTGCGCGACTTCGGCGAGGTCGAGCAGCTTCAGGTGTCGCGCAAGGGCGTGGGCGACTTCGTCACCGCCGCCGACCGCAAGGCCGAGCAGGTGATCCGCGCCGAGCTGATGGAGGCGCGGCCGAACTACGGCTGGCTGGGCGAGGAGTCCGAGCCGGTGCCGGGCCGTGACCCGACCCGGCGCTGGATCGTCGATCCGCTCGACGGCACCACCAACTTCCTGCACGGCCTGCCGCACTGGGCGGTCTCGATCGCGCTCGAGCACAAGGGCGAGATCGTCGCGGGGGTGATCTTCGACCCGGTCAAGGACGAGATGTTCACCGCTGAGAAGGGCGCGGGCGCGTGGATGAACGACCGCCGCATGCGCGTCTCGGGCCGGCGCGAGATGTCCGAGATGATCTTCGCCACCGGCCTGCCCTGGGATTCGGCCGAGAAGATCGGCACCGCGCTCTCCGAGATCGCCCGCGTGCTTCCCCGCAGCGCCGGCCTGCGCCGTTACGGCGCCGCCGCGCTCGATCTCGCCTATGTCGCGGCGGGCCGCTACGACGGTTTTTGGGAGCGCGGCCTCAACGCCTGGGACATCGCCGCGGGCCTGTGCCTGATGCGCGAGGCGGGCGGCCTGTTCGGCTCGCTGAGCCCGGGCGAGGCGCTCGACACCGGCGACGTGGTCGCGGCCAATGCCGAGATCTACGAGACCTTCCGCAAGCTGCTCACCGACTAGCGCCCCCGGCAGGCCAAGGCGCCAGGCCCCGGCGCCAGGCCCCGGCGCGCAGGCGCCACGCCAAGGCGCCAACCCCCGGCGCGCCAAGGCGCCACACCAAAGCAACAGAACAGGCCCCGGCCCCCGAGCCGGGGCCTCATGCAACCCCCGTGACCTCGCGTGAGAGGACCAGCGCCGCGCCCGGCCCAAACGAAGCGCTCCCGTCAGCCGCGCCCCCGGCCCAGCCAAGACGACAGGCCCCGGCCCCCGAGCCGGGGCCTCATGCAACGCCGCCGCGGACGTTTGGTTAACCAAAAACCCACCCGCGGCACATTCCAAGTAAAATCAATATCTTAACACGGCATCCAAATGTGGACACGCCCGCGCCGACCGCTGCAACCCGGCCGCGCCGCTCTCATCCCGGCCGGTGCTTGAGCTCCACCTCGACGAAGCGCAGCGCGCCGTCGGGGCCGTTGACCACGTCGTGCTCGACCCCGGCGGGGCGGTGGTAGGACTTGCCCGGCTCCAGTGTCACGGCCATGCGCGAGCCGTCGGCCGCGACCATCTCGACCCGGCCGCCCGTCACCGGCACGATCACGTAGTCAAAGCCGTGCCGGTGCCAGCCGGTCGCCGCCCCGGGCGCAAAGCGCCACTCGGTGACGCGAACGTCTGCGTTGTCGATGTGGACGACCGGCTCGGCCCGTCCCGCTGCGCTCACTTCGCCACCGCCAGCTTCGGCGCCAGCACGTCGATCTCCAGCGCCTGCCCGACGGCGTAGTTCGTCAGGTGCCCGGCATGCACGTTCAGCCCGGCCATCAGGTGCGG
Source organism: Thermohalobaculum sp. (assembly GCF_058622915.1). Classification (NCBI taxonomy): domain Bacteria; kingdom Pseudomonadati; phylum Pseudomonadota; class Alphaproteobacteria; order Rhodobacterales; family Paracoccaceae; genus Thermohalobaculum; species Thermohalobaculum sp. The sequence continues at coordinate 11,471 of NZ_JBZSYN010000037.1, forward strand.
GTCGTCGCGGCAGGCCTCGCGCCAGCCCTTCCCGGCCAGCGCCAGCAGGAAGGGCAGGGTGGCGTTGCCCAGCGCGATGGTCGAGGTCCGCGGCACCGCCCCCGGCATGTTGGCCACGCAGTAATGCACGATGCCGTCGACCTCGTAGATCGGGTCGTGATGCGTGGTTGCGCGCGAGGTCTCGAAGCAGCCGCCCTGGTCGATGGCGACATCCACGATCACCGCCCCGGGCCGCATCTGCGCCAGCTGCTTGCGGGTCACCAGCTTCGGCGCCGCTGCGCCGGCCACCAGCACCGCGCCGATCACCAGGTCCGCCTGCACCACCAGTTCCTCGGTGGTCGCCTTCGAGGCGTGGTAGGTGCGGAACCGCCCCTCGAACACCTCGTCGAGATAGCGCAGCCGGTCGGTCGAGCGGTCGAGCACGCTGACATTCGCCCCCATCCCCGCCGCGACCCGGGCCGCGTAGCTGCCCACGACGCCGCCCCCGATCACCACCACGTCGGCCGGCGGCACCCCCGGCACGCCGCCCATCAGCACGCCGCGCCCGCCATTGGCCTTCTGCAGCGCCCAGGCGCCGGCCTGCGGCGCCAGCCGCCCCGCCACCTCGGACATCGGCGCCAGCAGCGGCAGCCCGCCGCGCCCATCCGTCACCGTCTCATAGGCGATCGCCGTGCAGCCCGATGCCATTAGCTCGCGCGTCTGCTCGGGGTCGGGCGCGAGGTGGAGATAGGTGAACAGCACCTGGCCCTCGCGCAGCTTCTTGCGCTCGACCGCCTGCGGCTCCTTGACCTTCACCACCAGCTCGGCCTCGGCGAAGATCCGGTCGGGCCCGTCGCTCAGCCGCGCGCCCGCCGCCTCGTAGTCCGCATCGGCAAAGCCGGCGCCCACGCCGGCGCCCGCCTCGACCAGCACCTCGTGGCCATGCGCGACCGCCTCGCGCACCGCCGCGGGCGTCATGCCGATCCGGTACTCCTGCGCCTTTATCTCCTTCGGGCAGCCGATGAGCATGTGCCTTTTCTCCCGTTTTCGAAGTGCAATACGCTTGCCGGCCCGCGTGCCGATCCGCTTGCCGATCCGCTTGCCGTTACCCTTGCGCCGCCGGCCCTTGCCGGCCCGGCGGCACCGTACCCCTAGCGCCTGCGCGGCAGCAGGTCCAGATTCGGTGGGATTCAAGAGCCACAGGCCGCGGTTTTTCCGCCACGCCCACCCCAAATCTGGTAGTTGCTGCTGGAATCACACGCAAATCTGCGTAATCTGTGGAAAACCTGGAGCGGGCGAGCCGGATGAATCCCAAGGACGGCCACAAGGTCGATTTCTCCCAGCCGACGCGGCAGATCATTCTGATGCTGATCGCGCTGGTGCTGACCGCACTGGGCGCGGTGCTCTTGAGCGGCAGGATCCAGCCGGTCCTCTACGCCAATATCTACCTCAACGGCGTCATCATCGGAGTCTTCGTGCTCGGCGTGCTGGCGACGTTCTGGCAGATGTACCAGCTGATCGTCGCCACCAACTGGCTCAACAACCTGCAGGCCGGCTACAAGGGGCACGAATACGTGCGCCCGCCCTGGATCCTCGCCGCCATGGCGCCGATGATGCGCGAGGGCAGGGTGCAGCAGCGCATGGCGGCCTCCTCGACGCGCCAGGTGCTCGACAGCATCGCCGACCGGCTGGACGAGATGCGCGACATCACGCGCTATATCACCAGCCTGCTGATCTTCCTCGGCCTGCTCGGCACCTTCTGGGGCCTGTCGATCACCGTGCCCGCGGTGGTCGACACCATCCGCTCGCTGGCGCCGCAGGGCGCGGGCGAAACCACCAGCGACGTGTTCAAGCGGCTGATGGGCGGGCTCGAGAACCAGCTTGGCGGCATGGGCACCGCCTTCGCCTCCTCGCTCCTGGGCCTCGCCGGCTCGCTGGTGGTGGGGCTGCTCGAGCTGTTCGTCGGCCACGGCCAGAACCGGTTCTACCGCGAGCTCGAGGAATGGCTCTCGTCCTTCACCCGCCTGGGCCTGATCGGCGAGGGCGACAGCCCCGAGACCGCTCTGGTGGCACTGCTCGAGCGCATCGACGAGGGGCTCGAGATGACCACCGGCTTCGCCAAGCGGGCCGAGGAGGCGCGGCTCGACTCCGAGCAGCGGCTCGGCAAGGCGGCCGACATCGTCGCCGAGATGGCGAGCCAGATCGACAAGGAGCGCTCGCTGGTCGCCCAGCTGGTGCGCGAGATGCGCGAGGCGCGCGAGTTGCAGTCGGGCCGCGACCATGCCACGCTGACGGTGCTGAAGCGCATCGAGTCCTCCAGCGAAACCAACGCGGCCACCCAGCAGGCCCTGGCGCAGGCCATCGAGCGCGGCGGCGGCCGCGCGTCCGGCGGCGGCGCTGCTCAGGCAGACGGCGAAATGCACTCGCACTTGCAGAACCTCGACATGCAGTTGCGCGAGATCGCACATGACATGACCACCGGCCGGCGCGAGAGCACCGCGGCGCTCAGGGCCGAGATCCGCGCGCTGATCAATCTCATCGACACCCGTACCCGACCCGCCGGGAGAGGCTGATGGCGTTCGCACGCCGCGCCGGAGGACGGCCCGAACCGAATACCTGGCCAGGCTTCGTCGACGCGCTGACCGCGCTTTTGCTGATCCTCATGTTCGTGCTGTCGATCTTCATGATCGTGCAGTTCACCATGAACGAGACGATCACCGGGCAGTCCAAGGAGCTCGACAAGCTCAATCAGCAGATCTCCGGCCTCGCCGACGAGCTGTCGCTGCAAAAGACCCGCGCGCAGACGCTCAAGGGGCAGGTCGGCGAGTTGCGCGCGACGCTGACCGCCAAGACCACCGAGGTCGACCAGTTGAACGCGGCGATGGCGGCCTTGTCGCATGCGCGCGACCAGGCCCAGGCGCGCGCCCAAACACTGCAGGGCAAGCTCGACAAGACCGTCTCGGCGCGCGACGCGCTCGAGGCGGCGCTGGCCAGCGCGCGCAAGGAGATGGACGCCGCGACCGAGAAGGCGCGGCTCGCCGCGGCCAAGCGCGACGCGCTGCAGGCGATGGTGGCCAACCTCCAGGACGAGGCGAAGAAGCGCAAGCAGGCGCTGACTCAGGTCACGGTCGAGCGTGCCCGCGCCCTGGCGCTGGTCGACCAGTTGCAATCGCAAAAGGCGACCGCCGAGACCGAGCGCGAGAAGCTGGCGCAGGAGCGCGTCACGCTGCTGGCGATGCTCCAGGACGTCAAGGGCGACAAGCAGAAGCTGCAGGAGGAGATGGCGCGGCTCGAGACCAAGAACCTCAGCCTCGAGCAGCAGCGCAAGGAGCTCAACGCGCTCAGGGCCGCCGCGGCGCAGAACCTCACCGAGGCGCAGACCAAGCTCAGCCAGTCCGAGCAGGAGCGCCTCGCCCAGGCCAGCGCCGTCAAGGCGCTGCGCGAGAAGCTGGCGCACAGCAGCGCCGAGCTCGACGCCATGACGCTCGCGCTCGAGGAGGCCCGCAAGCAGGCCGAGCAGACGCTGACCATGCTCGCCGCCGCCCGCGTCGCGAAGCAGGACCTGCAGGGCAAGCTCGACGCGCGCGCCTCGCAGATGGACCGCGAGGAGGCGCTGCGCCGGGTTGCCGAATCCGAGCTCTCCAAGGCCAAGGACCAGACGCTCGAGCAACAGCGGCGCGTGGCGGCGCTGAACGCCCAGCTGCTCGAGCTTCGCAACCAGCTCGGCTCGCTGCAGTCGCTGCTCGACGACTACAAGACCCGCGACTCGAGCCAGAAGATCAAGATCGCCGACCTCGGCGCCCGGCTCAA
>NZ_JBZSYN010000038.1:0-12558 GCF_058622915.1 Thermohalobaculum sp.
CGACGATGCGCAGGCAGGCCGCCTGCTTACCCAGCGCCATGCAGACATCCTTCGACCCGCCCAGGCCCACGCCGACAATGGCGGGCTGGCAGGCGAGTCCCCGCTTGCCGAAGGCGATCAGCGTGTCGAGGAAGAAGCGCTTGATGCCGTCCACCCCGTCGCCGGGGAACAGCATGCGGTAGTCGGTGCCGAACAGCCCGCCCTTGTGCACGGTGGTGATGTCGATCCAGTCCACATCGGGCTCGAAGGACCACTCGATCTCGGGCGCGTTGATGCCGACATTGTTGTTGTGGTCCTCGCGCGTCAGCGGGTGCACCCGGTTGGGCCTGAGCGGCACCTCGTGGGTGGCCCGCGCGGTGGCGCGGCGCAGCGCCTCCTCGATCTTGGTGAAGCCGCGCACGGGCGCCCCGTCGCCCAGCTTCACGTAGTAGCGCGGCAGGCCGGTGTCGGCGCACATGGGCCGGCGGTCCTCGGTGGCGGTCTCCCAGTTCTCCACCATCGCCTTGAGCACGAAGGTCGAGAGGTCGCCCTTCTCGATGTCGATCATGCCCTTGATGCCGTTCAGGTAGTCCTCGGGGATGTCGATCGCCGCCCGCGTCATGATCTCGTAGGCGGCCTTCTCGATCGTCTGGTGTGAAATCATCGGGTCCTCGTCACGTTGCCGCTGCCTCGCCGATCAGCGACTCGCCGGGGCGGATCAGGTCGAAGCTGACCGGCACCATCTCGAGCGCAAGCTCGCCGTGCGTTTGGCGCAGCCGGGTGTAGGCGCTCGCCGCGAGGTCGCCCGTGTGGGGGAAGTCCTCGCGGAAATGCGCGCCGCGGCTGTCCTCGCGCGCCAGCGCCGCCTGGCCTATGACCCGGCTCACCGCGACCAGGCTTTCCAGGTTCAGCCAGTCGTGCCAGGTCAGGTTGAAGCGCCGCTCGCCATCGGCCAGCCCGCTTTGGCCGAGCTCGGCCTCGATCGCCTCGAGCCCTCGCAGCCCGCGCCGGATTCCGTCCGCATCGCGCATCACGCCGATCTCGTCCCACATCAGATGGGCCAGCCGCTCGCGCGCCGCGTGCAGGTCGCCCGGCTTGAGCCCGAAGGGCCGCTCGGCCCGCGCCAATCCTGCCTCGATCACCGCCTCGTCGGGGTCGCGCCACTGGCCCGTGCGGCTTGCGAAGCGGGCCATCGTCTCGCCGGCGATGCCGCCGAAGACGGTGGAGTTCGCCACCCCGTTGCCGCCGAGCCGGTTGGCGCCATGCACCCCGCCGCAGTCCTCGCCGGCCGCGAACAGGCCGGGCATCGCGGTGGTGCAGTCGAGGCCGAACTCGACTCCCCCCATCATGTAGTGCGCCGTGGGCACGACCTCCACCCGGCCGCCCGCGAGGTCGAAGCCGCAGTCGGCGCAGCGCTTGACCATGCCGGGAAACATCTTCGCCACCTTCTCGGGGCCCAGATGGCGCATCTCGATCCACACGCCGCCCATCGGCGTGGTGCGGCCCGCGCGCATCTCGTCGTAGATCGAGCGGCTGACGATGTCGCGGGTGGCGCGCTCGCCCCTGGGGTCGGCGCGGGTCATGAAGCGCTCGCCCTCGCCGTTGAGGAGATAGCCGCCGGCACCCCTCAGCCCTTCCTCGAGCACCGTCCCGGTCATGCGCGTGTCGGGCCCGCCGAGCAGCCCCGTGGGATGGAACTGCACCATCTCCATGTCGCGCAGGGGCAGCCCGAGCCTGAGCACCATCGCCAGTCCGTCGCAGGTCTTGTCGCCCGAGGGGGTGTGGTAGAGATACATGGTCGGGCCCGCGCCGCTGGCCAGCAGCACCGCCTTGGCGGCGACGAAGCGATAGCTGCCGGCGCGGATGTCGATCATCAGGACGCCGGCGATGCCCGAGCCGTCGGCCGCCGGCACCAGCTCGACGGCGCGGTGCTCCTCGAGCGCGGTGACGCCGCGGGCGCGCACCTGCTCCATCAGCCGGTTGATGATCTCGATGCCGGTGAGGTCCCCCTTGTGCACCGTGCGGTCGAAGGTCTGCCCGGCGAAGGCCTTCTGGTGCAGCGTGCCGTCGGGGTTGCGGTCGAAGAAGCAGCCGACCTCGTTCTCGAGCTCGCGCACGCGCTCCACCGCCGTCTCGCACAGCTTCCAGGCGAGGTCCTGGCGCGGCAGCCACTTGCCGCCCTCGATGGTGTCCATGAAATGCCGCTCGACCGAGTCGCCCGGCGCCAGCGCCACGTTGTAGCCGCCCTGCACCATGCGCGTGCAGCCGCTCTTGCCGAGCAGTCCCTTGGCGGCGAGCGTCACCTGGAGCTCGGGCGCGGCCTGCTTGGCGTGCAGCGCGGCGAACAGCCCCGCGCCCCCGGTGCCGAGGATGAGGATGTCCGTCCTGCCCCGCTCGACCCGCATCAGAACGCCCCCGCCAGGAACACCGCGCCCACCACCAGCGAGGCGCCCAGTCCCGGCAGGATCCAGCCCAGCCGGGCGTCGCCGCCGGGCCAGGGCAGGACCTCGAGCACCAGAAGCCGCAGGCCGAAGAACAGGTGCAGCGCCAGCAGCGTCACCAGCCCCCACTCGGCGAGCTTGAAGACGGCGAGGTCGGTCCAGGCGAGGAAGCGGTCCAGCGCCGCCGCCCTGAACGCCAGGCCCAGCGCGTAGAAATGGAACGGCAGGAAGGCCGCGAGCGCCAGCCCGCTCAGCCGGTGGCCGAGGAAGGCCCACCAGGCCCGGTGGTTGCGGTGCGGCCTCATGTGACCACCGCGAGCACGGCGCGCAGGCCGAGGACGAGGACGACGAGGCCGAAGCCGATCGCCAGCCAGCCCGCCGGCCGGCGCCCCAGCGGCGTCCACTCGACCAGCACGTTGCGCAGCCCGATCGGCGCGTGCACCGCGGCGGCGAGCACGAACACCCCGTAGAACAGCGCCCAGCCGACCGAGCCCTGCGTGCGGCCGAGGATCTCGGCAGCCGTCAGCCCGCCGCGGATCGCCACCAGGATCAGTCCGACATGCACCAGCACGAGCGGCGCAAGCAGCATCGCCGTCAGCCGCTGCAACAGGAACAGCCGCCGCTCCATCAGCCGCCTCCGAGGAACATCGCCGCCAGCGACATCCGCTTGAGTCCCGCGATCCCCTCGGTCGGGCTGAGGCCGACCGGGCAGTGCGTCATGCAGCTTGCCTGCGTGTGGCACGAGCCGCAGCCGCCCCGGCCCATGGCCCGCGCGAGCGTCTCGCGGCGCGCGGCATGACGCTCATCGCTGACCAGCGTCCAGGCGCGCAACAGCTGGGCCGGGCCCAGATAGTCCCGGTCCCAGGCCACCACGTCGCAGGCGGCATAGCACACGGCGCAGTTGATGCACTCGATCCCGGCATTGGCCGCGCGGCGCCGCGGGCTCGCCGGGTCGACGCGGGCCGGGTCGTCCGTGCGCGTGGCCGCGCCCTTGAACACGCCGCCGGCGGCCTGCCACTTGTCGAAGAACGGCGCCATGTCGACCGCGAGGTCGCGGATGCGCGGCAGGTTCCTCAGCGGCTCGACGGTCAGGTTGCCGTCCGCCGCCACGCGCTGCACATGGGTCCGGCAGGTCCAGCGCGGCACGCCGTTCACCGTCATGGCGCAGGAGCCGCACACCCCCACCCGGCAGGCGAAGCGATAGGCGAGGTCCGGGGCGTGGTGGCGCTGCACCTCGGTCACGACATCGAGCACGGTCTGGTTCGGCCGCGCCGGCACGCGAAAGCTGGCGAAGGCGCCGGTCTCGGTGCCGCGCCACACGCGCACGGTAAGCCTGGCCTGATCGACGGCCGCCTCGGTCATCGGGTGGTCCCGCTTTCTCCTGCCCCGTTGTCCGGCCGCATGCTAGCCGCTCCCCCGGCGGCGTCAAACGCCGATCCCCGCGCCGGTGCGCGGGACGTCCGCTCAGTTGTGGGTCACATAGACGCGCCGGTCGTCGGGCTGGTTCGAGGGCAGCAGGCCGAACAGCGTGAAGGCCTTTTTCTGACGGTTGATGGTGATGGCATCGGCCGGAACGCCCTGGCTCTCGAGGAAGCGCTGCACGTTGTGCGCCCGCCCGTCCGCGACGCGCTCGTTGGCGGCCTTGGAGCCCTGCTTGTCGACCTGCGCGAAGACACAGATCTTGTCGCGGAATTTCGCCGTCTGGGCGAACTTGGCCAATCGCGCCTTCTGGTCGGCGGGAATCGCCGTCTGCCCCACCTTGTAGCCGGTGATGACAATGCGGCCGCGCTCGGCGTAGCCGCAGGGGTTGGCGAGCGCCGCCCCGGCCGGCAACGCCGCCACGATCGCAAGGAGTGCCACCTGCCTTTTCATTTGTCCCTCCGTATTCGCGATTCCCGGCCGCGGGCCTCAGTTGCCCAGGTCGAGCACGACTTTCGACGCGTGGCCCGAGGCGATCGCCTCGAAGCCCTTGGCAAAGTCCTCGAAGGCGAGCTTGTGCGAGATCACCGGCTTCACGTCCAGACCGGTCTCGAGCATCGCCAGCATCTTGTGCCAGGTCTCGTACAGCTTGCGCCCATAGATGCCGGCGAAGGTGATCCCCTTGAAGATCGCGGTGTTGAGGTCGACCTCGGGCTTCTTGCCGAACAGGCCGAGCAGCGCCACGCGCGCGCCGCAGATCACCGCGTGGATCATCGCGTCGAGCGCCTGCGGCGAGCCCGACATCTCGAGCCCGATGTCGAAGCCCTCCTTCATGCCGAGCGCGCGCATCACCTCGCCCAGATCCTCGCGGTCGGCGCGCACCGCGCGCGTCGCGCCCATGCGCGCGGCCAGCGCCAGGCGCTCGTCGTTGAGGTCGGTCACCACGATGTGCCGCGCCCCGGCATGGCGGCACACGGCCGCCGCCATCAGGCCGATCGGCCCCGCGCCGGTGATCAGCACGTCCTCGCCCACCACGTCGAAGGCCAGCGCGGTGTGCACCGCGTTGCCCAGGGGATCGAGGATCGAGGCCACCTCGTCCGAGACCGAATCGGGAAGGGGCCGCACATTGGCCTCGGGGATCACCAGGTAGTCGGCGAAGGCGCCGGGGCGGTTCACGCCCACCGCGACGGTGCGCGCGCAGATGTGGCCGCGGCCCGAGAGGCAGTTGCGGCACTGGCCGCAGGGAATGTGCCCCTCGCCCGAGACGCGCTGGCCCGGCTTGACCTGGGTGACGCGCTCGCCGACCGCTTCGACCAGCCCCATGTATTCGTGGCCGACCACCAGCGGCACCGGCACGGTGCGGCTCGCCCAGTCGTCCCATTTCCAGATGTGCATGTCGGTGCCGCAGATCGAGGCCATGCGCACCCGGATCAGCACCTCGCCCGGCCCCATCTGGGGCTTCGGCACGTCCTGCAGCTCGAGCCCCGGGGCCGACGTCGCCTTGACCAGCGCCCTCATCGGATCACCTCCAGTGCGCGCCCGACAGCAATGAAGGCTTCGACCGCGCGGTCGATGTCGGCGGTCTCGTGCGCGGCCGACATCTGAGTTCGGATGCGCGCCCGGCCCTTGGGCACCACCGGGTAGGAGAAGGCGGTGACGTAGACCCCGTGCTGCATCATCGCCGCGGCGACCTTCTGTGCCAGCACCGCGTCGCCCAGCATGACGGGGATGATCGGATGCCCCTCGCCGGCCAGGGAGAAGCCGGCGGCGGTCATGCGCTCGCGGAACCGTGCCGCGTTCGCCTCGAGCTTGCCGCGCAGCGCGCCGCCCTCGCGGACCATCCGGATCGCCTCGCGCGTTGCCTCGACGATCGCCGGGGCGAGCGCGTTCGAGAACAGATAGGGCCGCGCCCGCTGGCGCAGCATCTCGACCAGCGGCGCCGGCCCCGCGGCGAAGCCGCCCGAGGCCCCGCCGAGCGCCTTGCCGAAGGTCGAGGTGACGATCTGCACCCGCTCGCGCACGCCCCAGTGGTCGGGGGTTCCCGCGCCGTTCGGCCCGATGAAGCCGGTGGCATGGCTGTCGTCGACCATGACCAGCGCGTCGTACCGCTCCGCCAGGTCGCAGATGCCGGGCAGGTTGGCGATGATCCCGTCCATCGAGAACACGCCGTCGGTGACCACCAGCCGGTGCCGCGCGTCCTGCGCCTCTTTGAGCCGTGCCTCCAGCTCGCCCATGTCGTTGTTGGCGTAGCGCAGCCGGCGCGCCTTGCACAGCCGGATGCCGTCGATGATCGAGGCATGGTTGAGCGCGTCCGAGATCACCGCGTCCTCGGGCCCCAGGAGCGCCTCGAACAGCCCGCCATTGGCGTCGAAGCAGGACGAGAACAGGATCGAGTCCTCGAGCCCGAGGAACGCCGCCACCTCGCGCTCCAGCGCCCGGTGGATGTCCTGCGTGCCGCAGATGAAGCGCACCGAGGCCATGCCCAGCCCGTGCTCGTCCAGCCCGCGCCTGGCCGCCGCGATCAGGCGCGCGTCGTCGGCCAGCCCCAGATAGTTGTTGGCGCACAGGTTGAGCAGGCGCCGCCGCCCGCCATCGGAGGCCACCTCGACATTGGCCGACTGGGGCGTGACGATCTCGCGCTCGTGCTTCATCAGCCCCTCGGTCTCGAGGGTCTCGAGCTCGGCGCGGGCCTGGTCGATCAGGGCGCGGGACATCGGCTGACTCCTGCTTCGCTTGCCCCCGACAAGGTCGGTCCTCGGAGCGGCTCCGTCAATGTCCAACCTCGCTCCCGCCCGCGGTGCCGGCGCCTCAGACCCCCGCCTGCGCCACGGCCAGGAGCGCGTCGAGGGCGAGATGCGCCTCGAGATGCGCCGCCAGCCGGTCGAGCGTCGCGTCGACCTCGGCCTCGTAGCCGCGCGGCCCCCCCGCCGCACCAAGCGCGGCGAGCCAGGCGCGGCGGAAGGCGTCGCCGGTGAACATGCCGTGCAGATAGGCCCCGGCGACGCGCCCGTCGGGCGAGGTTGCGCCCTCCGCCGCGCCCCCGATGCGGAACACGGGCCGCGCCCGGTCCGGCCCCTCGGTGCGGCCGATATGGATCTCGTAGCCCGCGACCGGGGTCCCGCTGGCAAGGTGGGTCCCCGTCACCCGCGTCAGCCGCTTCTCGGGCGTCATCACCGTCCCGACGTCGAGCAGCCCGAGCCCCTCGCTCACGCCCGGGGCGCCTTCGATCCCGTCGGGATCGGCGATGGAGTGGCCCAGCATCTGGTAGCCGCCGCAGATGCCGAGGATATGGCCGCCGCGCCGCCTGTGGGCGAGGAGATCGACGTCCCACCCCTGCCGGCGCAGGAAGTCGAGGTCGCCGCGCGTGGACTTCGAGCCCGGCACGATCACCAGCGCGGCATCCCCCGGCACGGCCTCGCCCGGGCGGACCATGGCGACCGTCACGCCGGGCTCGATCCTGAGCGGATCGAGGTCGTCGAAATTGGCGATGCGCGAGAGCTGCAGGCAGGCGATCTTGAGCGGCCCGCCGGCGCTGTCGGGCCGGATGTCGGCGGCGTCCTCGGCAGGCAGCCGCGCCGCCTCGGCGAACCAGGGCACGATGCCGAAGCCGCGCCAGCCGGTGCGCGCCTCGCACAGGCGGTAGCCCTCGTCGAACAGGCGCGGGTCGCCGCGGAACCGGTTGATCAGGAAGCCCCTGACCAGCGCCGCATCGCCGGGCGCGAGCACCGCGTGGGTGCCGACGATCTGCGCGATGACGCCGCCGCGGTCGATGTCGGCGGCCAGCACCACGGGCACGCGCGCCGCCGCGGCGAAGCCCATATTGGCGATGTCGCCCGCGCGCAGATTGACCTCGGCCGGGCTGCCTGCGCCCTCGACCAGCACCAGGTCGGCCTCGGCGCCGATGCGCCGGAAGCTGTCCATGACGCCCGCCATCAATTCGGGCTTGAGCCGCGCATAGTCCCGCGCCGAGGCGCGCGCCAGCCGCCGGCCCTGCACCACCACCTGCGCGCCGGTGTCGGTCTCGGGCTTGAGCAGCACCGGGTTCATGTGCACCGAGGGCGCCACGCCCGCGGCGCGCGCCTGCAGCGCCTGTGCCCGGCCGATCTCGCCGCCATCGGCGGTCACGGCGGCGTTGTTGGACATGTTCTGCGGCTTGAACGGGCGCACCGCCAGCCCGCGCCGCAGACAGGCCCGGCACAGCCCGGCGACGATGAGCGACTTGCCCACGTTCGAGCCGGTGCCCTGGACCATCAGCGCCGCGGTCACGGCGCGCCTTTCAGGACCAGCGGCAGACCGGCGGCGACGAACTCGACGTGATCGGCCGCGGCGGCGATGCGCTGGTTCAGCCGCCCCTGCGCGTCGCGGAAAGCGCGCCCCAGAGCGTTTGTCGGCGCGAGCCCCATGCCGACCTCGTTCGAGACCAGCACGATGCGTCCCTCGGCCTCGACCAGCGCGCGAAGCAGCGCCTCAGTCTCGGCGTCCGGCTCGCGCCCCGCATGCATGAGGTTGGAAAGCCACAGTGTAAGGCAGTCGACCACCACCGTGGTGCCCGCGCCCGCATGCGCCCGGAGCGCCGCTGTAAGCTCCAGCGGCGCCTCGGCGAGCCCCCAGTCGGCGCCACGCTCGGCCCGGTGGCGGCGGATGCGCTCGCGCATTTCTTCGTCGAGCGCCTCGGCCGTGGCGATGAAGACGCGCTTCGGCGCCGGGGCCAGCGCCAGCGCGCGCGCCGACTTGCCCGAGCGGGCGCCGCCGAGGATCAGCGACACCCGCGCCATCAGGCGGCCTCCGGCACCAGGCGGACCGGCTCGGCGTGGGGAACGGGGTCGGCGAAGACCCGCGCGAAGTTGGCGCCGGTCAGGGCCATCCGCGCCGCGCGGATCGGCCCGGCATGGGTGACGAAAGCGGTCTGCGGCGTCGCCGCACGGATCACCGAGGCAACCCGCGCGTGCAGGGCCGCGAAGGTCTCCCCGCCCGGCGGCGCGAGGTGCCACGGATCCTCCGACCAGGGGTCGCTCTCGCTGCGCGGGATATCCCACCAGCGCCGTCCCTCCCACGCGCCGAAGTCCAGCTCCCACAGGCGCCCGTCCAGCTCCAGCGCCACGCCGTCGCGCGCGGCCAGCGCCTCGGCCAGCCCGCGGCAGCGCCGCGCCGGGCTGGCGATGACGCGGGCGAGCGGCGGCGTCAGCTCCAGCGCGCGGGCGATCTCGGCCGCGGCGGTCGCGCCGGGCGCGAGGTCCGTCCGGCCATAGCACAGCCCCGGCGGCGCCGCGGCGCGCGGATGGCGCAGGAAGATCACGCCCAGCCCCCCGCCAGCACCAGCATCACCGTGATCTCCCCGAGCTGCGCGATCGCCCCGAGCCCGTCGCCGGTATAGCCCCCAATCCGCTTTTGCAGCCTGGCCAAGAAAAGGGCGGCGACGAGCAGCGCAAGCACCAGCGCCAGGATACCCGCCCAGCCGCCGATCAGGCCAAGGAGCAGGGCCGTGCCCAGCGCCAGCCAGACCTCGTCGCCCCCCGCGCCGCGCGCGACCAGCGAGCCGACACCCTCGGGCCGGGCATACTCGGCCAGCCCGGTCGCCGGCACCATCATCGCGCGGCCGATGCCGCCCGCGAGCACCAGGGCCAGCACGCCCGCACCCGGGCTCAGCGCCGCCAGCGCCGCCCAGCGCAGCCCGAGCGAGAGCCCCAGCGCCAGCACGCCATAGCTTCCCGTGCGGCTGTCGCGCATGATCGCCAGGGTCTCGGTCCGCGAGCGGCCGCCGCCCAGCCCGTCGGCGCAGTCGGCGAGCCCGTCCTCGTGCAGCGCGCCGGTGAGCCACAGCATCGCCGCCAGCGCCAGACCCGCAGCCGCCGCCGGCGGAAGGGCCAGCCCGGCCAGCCACCAGACCAGGCCGCCCGCCAGCCCGACGAACGCGCCCACCGCCGGGAAGTAGCGGCTGGCCCGCGCCAGGCGGTCCGGCTGCCAGCCCGGGGGCTCGGCCAGCGGCAGCCGGGTCAGGAAGCCCGCGGCGGCAAGAAACAGATCCCGCTCGGCGCGCGCGCGGCCCATCCTCAGGCGTCCGGATCCCGGCCCGAGACGCCGGCGCTGGCGAACGTCGCCATCTCGTTGAGCATGGCGGCGGCGGCGCGCAACAGCGGCAGCGCCAGCAGCGCACCGGTGCCCTCGCCGAGCCTGAGGTCGAGGTCGATCAGCGGCTCCACCTGCAGCCATTGCAGCATGCGCCGGTGTCCCGGCTCCTTCGAGCGGTGGGCGAAGACGCAATGCGCCCGCGCCTCGGGCCGCGCCGCCAGCGCGGCCAGTGCCGCCGAGGTGGCGATGAAGCCGTCAACCAGCACAACCGCCCGGCGCGCGGCCGCGCCGATCAGCGCGCCCGCCATCGCGGCGATCTCCAGCCCGCCGAAGGCGGCCAGCGCCTCCACGGGCTTGAGCGGTCCCGGCCGCCGCTCCGCCGCCCGCGCCAGCACGGCCAGCTTGCGGTCCACGCCCCGGGCGTCGAGCCCCGCCCCCGGCCCCGTCAGCACGCCCAGGTCGATTCCCGCGATCGCGTGCGCAACCAGCGTCGCAGCCGAGGTGTTGCCGATCCCCATCTCGCCCAGAGCGATGACGCGGGCGCCACCATCCACCGCCTCGCTCGCCAGGCCGGCGCCGAAGGCCAGTGCGCGCGCCACTTCGTCGGCGGTCAGCGCATCCTCGCGCGCCGCGTTGCGCGTGCCGCGCCGGATGTCCGCGCGCACCAGCCCGGGCGCCGCGTCGATCTCGCAGGCGACGCCGGCGTCGACCACCGTCACCGCCGCCCCGCTGACGCGGGCGAAGACGGTCGAGGCGGCGCCGCCGGCGAGGAAGTTGAGCACCATCTGCGCCGTCACCTCCTGCGGCCAGGCCGAGACGCCCTCGGCCACGATCCCGTGGTCGCCGGCGAAAATGAACAGCCGCGCCGGGTCGGCCGCGGGTGCGTCCGTGCCCTGCGCCAGAGCCATCTGCCGCGCCAGCGCCTCGATCCGGCCGAGGCTGCCCGGCGGCTTGGTCTTGGCGTCGATCTCGGCCTGAACGGCGTCGCCGAGTGCGGCGTCGGGCGCAACAATTTCATAGTCCGTGAGCATCGCTAGCCCTCCTGCCCCAGCGCCGGGATGCGCGCCATGAAATGTCCCCTGATCGCCTTCGGCCATCGCTTCAGCGGCACCTGCCCGGTCGGGCTGTCCCGGTGCAGGCAGGCGTATTCCACCACGCCCGCCGCCGCCTCCGGGCCGGGCGCGAAGGCGCCGAGGACATAGGTCAGCTTGCCCGGTGCGGCCACCGCCGTGTTGCAGTGCCGCTCGCACCCCATCAGGCAGGACTGGCGGCGCACCGCCAGCCCGGGCACGCCTGCGGCCAGACGCTCCACGTGACCGGCCAGGATCTCGCCCCCGGTGCGGCCGCAGGGCGCCCATTTCTGTTGCACCGACCAGCGGCAGGTATCGCAGACGAAGATCGTGGTGGTCATCCGGCTTCTCTCCGCCCCGGCCCGTCAGGTACCCGTCTCGCCCCCGCCCGGGGCGCCGTGCGCGCTCAGGCGGGGCGCATTTTCGTTTGATCGCGACATAGCGCGGGCGTAAGCAGGGCGCAATGAACAGCGCACCCGTCGAGGGGGCTGAGCGGATCCGGATCGTTGGCCGACCCAGACAGGGGGCCGCCGCCGGAGCTGTTCCGAGGACACGGCCTCGAGGCCTCCCTGCGCGTGCGCGACGAATTCGGACCGCAGACCGAGGAGGAGCCCAATGAAGGCCGCCGTCAGCACAAGCGCGCTCCCTGTCGCCATGCCCGCCCGGGCGCCCGCAATCGCCGGCGTCGCGCCGTGGCGCGCGGGCGCGACGAACATCCCGCACGGGGCTGCCCGCCAGCCGGAGACGCGGGCATGAGCCGGGTCGGCGTCATGGTCTGCGGCCACGGCTCGCGCAGCCAGGCGGCCGTGGACGAGTTCGCCGTGGTGGCCGAGCGGCTGAAGGACCACTTCCCCGACTGGCCGGTCGCGCACGGCTATCTCGAGTTCGCCAATCCGGTGATTCGCGACGGCCTCGACCGCCTGCGCGAGGCCGGCTGCGATCGCGTCCTCGCGGTGCCGGGGATGCTGTTCGCGGCGATGCACGCGAAGAACGACATCCCCTCGGTGCTCAATACCTACGCGGCCGAGCACGGGCTCGCGGTCCAGTATGGCCGCGAGCTGGGCGTCGACCCCAAGATGCTCGCCGCCGCCGCGGACCGGGTGCGCGAGGCCGTCGCCCGCGCCGATGCCGAGACCGGCGAGGTGGCGCCCCACGACACCTGCCTGGTCGTGATCGGCCGCGGCGCCTCGGACCCCGACGCCAACGCCAACGTGGCCAAGGTGACGCGGCTCCTGTGGGAGGGGCTGGGCTTCGGCTGGGCCGAGACCGGCTATTCCGGCGTCACCTTCCCGCTGGTCGAGCCCTGCCTCGACCGGGCCGTTCGGCTTGGCTTCCGGCGCATCGTGGTGTTCCCCTACTTCCTGTTCACCGGCGTGCTGATCGACCGCATTTACGGCTTCACCGACCTGGTGGCGGCGGCGCATCCCGAAACGCAGTTCGTCAAGGCCGGCTACCTGAACGACCACCCGCAGGTGATCGCCACCTTCGCCGAGCGCGTGCGCGAGATCCTGGAGGGCGCGCCGGCGATGAACTGCCAGATGTGCAAGTATCGCGCCCAGGTGCTGGGCTTCGAGCGCGAG
>NZ_JBZSYN010000039.1:0-10165 GCF_058622915.1 Thermohalobaculum sp.
ACCATGGCGAAGGCGAAGTTCGAGCGGACGAAGCCGCATGTGAACGTAGGCACGATTGGGCACGTTGACCACGGCAAGACGACGCTGACGGCGGCGATCACCAAGTATTTCGGGGAGTTCATGAGCTTTGACAAGATCGACGCGGCGCCGGAGGAGAAGGCGCGCGGGATCACGATCGCGACGAGCCATGTGGAGTACACGACGGAGGCGCGGCACTACGCGCATGTGGACTGCCCCGGGCATGCCGACTACGTGAAGAACATGATCACGGGTGCGGCGCAGATGGACGGCGCGATCCTTGTGGTCTCGGCCGCGGACGGTCCGATGCCGCAGACGCGCGAGCACATTCTGCTGGCGCGCCAGGTGGGTGTTCCGGCGCTGGTTGTGTACCTGAACAAGGTGGACCAGGTGGACGACCCGGAGCTTTTGGAGCTGGTGGAGATGGAGGTGCGCGAGCTTCTGTCGTCCTACGAGTTCCCGGGCGACGACATCCCGATCATCAAGGGCTCGGCGCTGGCGGCGCTGGAGGGGCGCGAGCCGGAGATCGGGGAGAATTCGGTGCGCGAGCTGATGGCGGCGGTGGACAGCTACATCCCGACGCCGGAGCGTCCGGTGGACCAGCCGTTCCTGATGCCGATCGAGGACGTGTTCTCGATCTCGGGGCGCGGCACGGTGGTGACGGGCCGGGTCGAGCGCGGCAAGATCAAGGTCGGCGAGGAGGTCGAGATCGTCGGGCTGAAGCCGACCAAGAAGACCACGGTGACGGGCGTGGAGATGTTCCGCAAGCTGCTCGACAGCGGCGAGGCGGGGGACAACATCGGCGCGCTTTTGCGCGGCGTGGGCCGCGAGGAGGTGGAGCGCGGGCAGGTTCTGTGCAAGCCGGGCTCGGTGACGCCGCACACCAAGTTCGACGCCGAGGCCTATATCCTGACCAAGGAGGAGGGCGGGCGGCACACGCCGTTCTTCACCAATTACCGGCCGCAGTTCTACTTCCGCACCACGGACGTGACCGGCACGGTGCAGCTGCCCGACGGGGTGGAGATGGTGATGCCGGGCGACAACGTCACCTTCAAGGTCGAGCTGATCGCCCCGATCGCCATGGAGGAGCGCCTGCGCTTCGCCATCCGCGAGGGCGGCCGCACCGTCGGCGCCGGCGTCGTCTCCAAGATCATCGAGTGACCTGATGTCCGGGCGGCGGCCCGGGGATCCTTGCAAAAACAGGGGCCGCCCGCGGGCGGCCCCTTCGCGTGTCCGGCGCCCTCAGCCCCCGGCCCGTTGCGGCGGCGCGCTGAGCTCGAGGTGGTAGGGGTTGCCGTTTGCTGCCGCCAGCCCGCCATCGAGGAACCGGCCCTCGATATGGTAGCGGTGACGCGGCTGTATCTCGTCGATACCCTGCCCGGTCACCGGCAGGTCGAAGCGGCCGACGCGGCCGCCGGGCTCGTCCGAGAACAGGATGTAGCCAGGCTCGCGCTTGAGCAGGAATCCGCTCAGCCGCACCACCTCGCCGACATAGCGGTTCGGGTGCCGGGTCACCGCGCCGACGCGGCGCAGTGCCGGCGCCGGCGCCGGCACCGAGACCGGGACGGGCGTCGGCTCGGGGGCCGTCGCGGGTGCGGCCGTGCGGGACGATGCCGTCCCCGACGACGCCATCCCCGGCGATGCCGTCCCCGAGGACGCCGTCTGCGGCGCCGCCACCGGCGCGGCCGAGGCCACCGTCTCGGCGGCCTTGAAGGCGGCGATGTCGGCCGTCACCGGCAGCACGTCCAGCCCGTCGGGGATGCGCAGATAGCCGGGCGCCGAGCCCGGGTGCCCGGTGACGCCGTATTGCCAGACGATCCGCTTCGTCGCCTTGTCGATCACGATGACCCGATGGTTCATGTCGTCATTGGCGATGATGTTGCCGTTGGGAAGCTCCTCGGCCAGCGAGGGCCGGTCCAGTCCGCCCTGGCCCTTTCCGTCGAAGGCCCACACGACCTCGCCCGCGCGGCTGATCTCAATGATCCGGCCCGGCTTGGAATAGTCGGCGATCACGAAGTTGCCGGCCCGCGTCGGCTGCGGGTCCGAGGGGTAATGGATCGGCAGCCGCAGCCGCATGACCTCGTGCCAGTTCTCGTCGAGCTCGACCAGCGCGTGATCGCGGATGGTGCTGACCAGCACATGGCCGTTCGGCAGCGGCGTGTCGCCGTTGGGCGCGCCCAGATAGGGGGCGTGATTGAGGCACTTGCCGGTCTCGCCCGCCTGGCGCACGATCTGCTTGGTTGGCGAGATCTCCAGCAGCCGGCAGTTGCGGATGTCGGCGACGATCACGTTGCCGTTGGGCAGCACGTAGGCGTCGTCGGGGAAGTCCAGCAGCCCGTCGCTCGCGCCCTTGTGATCGATCTCACCGTACTCCCAGAGCACCTTCTTGCTCGCCACGTCGAGGATCTGGATGATCTGCGAGTACTCCATCGAGGCGATGATCTTGCGGCCGCCGTCGAAGAAGAAGGAGTCGTCGGCGCCGTGGCCGGGGCGCAGGCCCTTGAACGCATACTGCCACAGGATCCGCTTTTGCGGGCTGACGACGAGCAGCCGGTTGTTGCCGCGGTCGGCGATCAGCACGTTGTAGCCGCCGAGTGCGGCGGCATCGTCGGGGGTCGGCGGTGGCGCGACGCCGGCGCTGGCCCGGGGGCCTGCGGCGGTCACCGCAAGGAGGAGCGCGAGCGCTGCGGCGCGTATCGCGGAGAGGTGGGGTCGGGTCGGAATGCCCATGGTCTGTTTGCCTGTATCATGTTCCGGGGATCGTCCGGCGCGGGCCGCATCCGTCGCGATCGCCCGATCGCTCGAGGCACGGCGCCGGGAAACACATAACGGCGTGCTTCGCGTCACGCCTGCCGATGTGTCTCCTGGCGCTCCGCGCTAGCCCAGTTGCACATCCCTGTCCAGCGGTATTCGCCAGTCACGCAGCAGGCAAGCAGGCGGCAAGCAGGCGGCAAGCAGGTCGGGCGGCCTTTTCATCCCCACTGCCGCGCTTACATATTGCTCGACAGAAGGCGCTGGGAGACTGAGGTGCTGCGGACTGCTTTCATCGTGGCTGCGACGGTCGTGCTGGCGGCCTGCGCGCATGCCACGCCCGCCGGGTCCGACACGGTCGGTCCCGGCTACGTCACGGGCGGCGGCACCTGGAACACCGGCGGCGGCATCTCCGCCGCGGTGCGGGTGTTGAAGCGGGGCGGAGCGACCGTGGTCTGCGGCGCCTGGACAACCGATCGGCAATCGGCGCTCACCGTTAATCACAATCGCGATGTCATGGCGGCCGGCTCGGTCTATCTCGCCGGGACCCGGCTGGTGCAGGGCCTGGGCTTCATGGCGCGGGTTCCGTATTCCAACAACATAGCGGGAGCGTCGGCCAACTGCGTCGCCAGTTCGGTGCCGTGGCGGCCCGCCTTCGCGGATGCCCGGCCCAAGGTACGCTTTCCCCGCCTTGTGTTCAGCGAAGCCGCTGACGAGGGTACCGGGGGCGGTAATGCCGCCATTTTCCGCCAGACGTCACGACCCGACATCGTCGGCTGACGCGCTCTCGCCGATCACTATCCTCATCACGAACGGGTCAGCTGCCGCCCGACAGGTTTGACAGGCGTCGGCGCGGCGCCCAGAGTTCGCTGCCTGAGCGCGAACACGGCGGGGGGAGATGAACAAGGCAGTCCGAGGCGCGACCGGGTCGAACGCGGCTGGGGAGAACGCGGCTGCGGCGAACGCGGCGGGGCGCCTGGCCAAATTCTCCGATCCGGACTGGACGGCCACGGGCGAGCCGCGCGCCAGGGTTGCGCTCGCAGCGCTCGAGACCCTGTGGTTCAATACCGGCACGCTGTGCAACATCGAGTGCCGCAACTGCTATATCCTGTCGAGCCCCAGGAACGACGCGCTGGCCTATCTGAGTGCGTCGGAGGTCGTCGCCTATCTCGAGGAGATTGCCGCGCTCGGGCTGCCGACGCGACAGATCGGATTTACCGGCGGCGAGCCCTTCATGAACCCCGAGATCATCACGATGCTTCAGGCGGCGCTCGGCCGGGGGCACGATGTGCTGGTGCTGACCAACGCCATGCGGCCCATGTCGCGACCGGGCGTGCGGGACGGGCTGCGGCACCTGGCGGCGCGGCATGGTGCGCGCCTGGTCGTGCGCGTCTCACTCGACCATCACACGGCGGAGCGGCACGATGCCGAGCGGGGCGAGGGCAGCTTCGCCGTCACGCTCGCCGGCATGCGCTGGCTGCACGACGCCGGGCTCGGCATGGCGGTCGCCGGCCGGCGCAACTGCGAGGAGGACGAGGCGGCGGCCCGGGCCGGCTATACGGTGCTCTTCGCGCGCGAGGGCTTTCGCGTCGATGCCGCCGATCCGTCGGCGCTGGTGCTCTTTCCCGAGATGGACGCGGCGGCGGACGTGCCCGAGATCACTACCGCCTGCTGGGGTATCCTGGGCAAGCGGCCCGCAGACGTGATGTGCGCCTCGTCGCGCATGGTGGTGAAGCGCCGCGGGGCGGCGCGGCCCGCGGTGCTGGCCTGTACCCTGATCGCTTACGATCCCGCCTTCGAGCTGGGCGCGACGCTGGCCGAGGCCGATCGCGAGGTCAGCCTGAACCACCCGCATTGCGCGAAATTCTGCGTCCTCGGGGGCGCGAGCTGCTCGGGATAAGGGCCGCGGGGCGATTCGCCCGCCGGCCCCGCTGCGGCCTGCTTGCGCGGCCGGCGCGAGCGCCCAGAAATTGCCAAAAAATATCATTTTAAATCAATGTTTTACAATGCGCCCAAATTTGGACGCCTTCCGGGCGGCGCCGGAGCGGTAGGAAAGGCCCGTCTATGCCAGCCCGGTCAGCACCGCCTCGAAGCGCTCCAGCGCCCAGTCGGCCTGATCTCGGGTGATGACCAGGGGCGGGGCGATGCGGATGGAGTGCTCGTGCGTGTCCTTGGCCAGCACGCCGCGCTCCTTGAGCGCCTCGCAGTAGCGCCGGGCTCCGCCGGCCTCGGGGTGCAACTCGACCGCCAGCATCAGCCCCCGTCCACGCACCTCCTTGACGGCGTTGGAGCGGATCTCCTCGAGGCAGCGCTTCATGTAGGCCCCCTGCGTGGCGGCGTTCTCGATCATGCCCTCCTCGACCAGAACCTTGATTGCCATGCGCGCCACGGCGCAGGCGAGCGGGTTGCCGCCGAAGGTCGAGCCGTGCTGGCCGGGCTTGAGCACGCCGAGAACTTCGGAGTTCGAGAGCACCGCGGAGACCGGATAGTAGCCGCCCGAGAGCGCCTTGCCGACCAGGGTCACGTCGGCCTCGATGCCCTCGTGCTCCTCCGCGAGCAGCTTGCCGGTACGGCCGAGCCCGGTCTGGATCTCGTCGACGATCAGGGTGACGTTGTGCCGGGTGCACAGTTCGCGCACCCGCTTGAAATAGCCGGCGGGCGGGATGATGACGCCGGCCTCACCCTGGATCGGCTCGACCAGGAAGGCCACCGTGTTCTCGGTGATCGCCGCCTCGAAGTCGGCGATGTCGCCGAATTTCACCACCCGGAAGCCCGGCGCGAACGGCCCGAAGCCGCCGCGCGCCACCGGGTCGGTGGAGAAGCCCACGATCATCAGCGTGCGGCCGTGGAAGTTGTTGTTGGCGACGATCACCTCGGCCTTGCCCTCGGGCACGCCCTTGACCTCGTAGCCCCACTTGCGCACGGCCTTCACCGCGCTCTCCACCGCCTCGGCGCCGGAGTTCATCGGCAGCACCTTGTGGCTGCCGGTGAGCCGGGCGATCTCCTCGTAGAACGGGGCGAGCTGGTCGTTGCGGAAGGCGCGGCTGGTCAGCGTCAGCCGGCCGGCCTGCTCGACCATGGCTTGCAGGATGCGCGGGTGGCAATGCCCCTGGTTCACCGCCGAGTAGGCCGAGAGGCAATCGAGGTAGCGGTTGCCTTCGGTATCCCACAGCCAGACCCCCTCGCCGCGGGTCAGCACGACGTCGAGCGGCTTGTAGTTGTGGGCGCCGAGGCTGAGCTCGGTCTGTATCAGATCGTGAGCCGTGGTGCTCATCGCGGGCTCCTTCAGCGGCCGAGGATGGTGCGGCCGAACAGGCTCGCCACCAGCTCGACCATGACGCGGGCGGACTGGCCCGCATGGTCCATGAATATGTTGAGCTCGACCAAATCTAGCGAGCTCACGAGGCCGGAATCGGCCAGCATCTCCATCACCAGATGCGCCTCGCGATAGGTGGCGCCGCCGGGCACGGTCGTACCGACCGCCGGTGCGACCGAGGGGTCGAGGAAGTCGACATCGAGACTGACATGGACCATCGCGTCGACCTCCATCGCCCGCGCGATGATGCCGGCAATGACCCGTGCCGTGCCCTGCTCGTCGATCTGACGCATGTCGGCGACCTGGATGCCGCGGGCGCGGAGCCGGCGGCGCTCCTCGGCGTCGACCGAGCGGATGCCGAACATGTGAAACGCATCGTGGGCCAGGGGGACGCGATCCAGCCCCTCGAACAGGAAGGCGAGCTCGGGCGCGCCGGTCAAGGCTGCGACCGGCATGCCGTGGATGTTGCCCGAGGGCGAGGTCTCGGGCGTGTTGAAGTCGGCATGTGCGTCGAGCCAGAGGGCGAAGAGCGGGCGGCCCGCCGCGCGTGCCCGTCGAGCCATGGCGTTGATGGAGCCGATCGAGAGGCTGTGGTCGCCACCCATGAAGATCGGCACCGCGTCTCCCGCGGTGGCGGCCGCGGCGTCGATCGCGCGGGTCCAGGCAGCGATCTGGGCGGCATTCCGGGCGCCGGCGGGGGCGTCGACGGGACGTGGCGAATCCGGCGCGACGTCGCCATGGTCGGTCACGTCATGGCCGAGATCGGCCAGCGTCTCGGCCAGCCCCGCTGTGCGATAGGCGTCTGGGCCCATGATGCAGCCGCGCCGGCTGGCGCCGGCCTCGAGCGGAATTCCGATCAGGGTGATTTGCCGCCTCTGGGTCATGCCGGCTCTCCTGCCGAGCCATTATACAACCTGGCGATTTTCGCGGCGACGGCCATGCAGGTCCAGTGTCCTTTCCGCGGCGTTGGTTTTCGGCCGGTGCCTCCCCCCAATCCGCAAAGCCAGATTCGGGAGAGTTTGCCGTGATTTTCCGGCCGGGCGTGTCCGCCGGTCACGTGTCCACGCGTGGACATGGTATTAAGCCATTGATTTCACGGAAGATCATCTGCGGGCCGATTTCATGGTTAACGCCCGCTTGACGCTCGCAGAGCGCCTCGCTCAGGCGGCTGCGGCCATCCGGCCATACGCGTCGCTGATCATCTCGGCGAGCGCGTCGACCGGCGCGCCGGTGGCGTGGGGGGCGCGGTACATGACGATCCTCGTCGAGGGCAGCTCGGGCAGGGCCCCGGTATGGGGGATCGGCTCGAGGTGGCGGCTGATGGCGCAGTCCAGCATGGCATGCACGGCGAGGTCGGCCGAGACGGTGGCCTCGACCGTGCGGGTCGAGCCGGTGTCGACGGCCATTTCCCAGGGAATGCCGGCCGCGTCGAGGGCGCGCACCACCCAGGGCTTGAACAGGCAGGCCCGCTCGAACGCCAGCCTCAGGGGGCGCTGGCGCCAGGCGCTGCCGCCCGGTGCGCCGACCCAGACGAGACGCTGGGAGGACAGGGTCTGGCCGCCGGTGCCGGCGGCGTCCTCGGTGGTCAGGATGATCTCGACGTCGCCCTTCGCAAACAGCTCCTTGAGCTTGTAGGTGTAGGAGGAGAGCAGGTTGACGCGCATGCGCGGGAAATCGCGGTCGAATCGCCTGAGCACGTCGGGGACCTGCGGATAGACGATGTCGGCCGGCACGCCGAGGCGAATCTCGCCCTCGAAGGCCTGGTCGGTCATGCGCGCCATCACCTCGTCGTTCAGCGCCAGCATGCGCCGGCCATAGCTGAGAAGCTGCTCGCCCTGGCTGGTCAGGGCGACGCCGCGGCCCGACCGGTCGAGCAGCGGCTGGTCGAGGAACGCCTCGAGCCGCTTGAGCTGCATCGAGACGGCGGACTGCGTCAGGTGGAGCTGTTGCGCCGCGCGCGTCACACCGCCGGTCTCGGCGACGGTGACGAAACTGCGCAATGCGGTCAGGTCGAGATTGCGGGGCACGGCGACATCACTCCATATGATGGATTCAGTCAAAAACATTCATTTCCATTATCTAACAGGCTTCCCCATGTTGATCAACGGAGACGATGCTTTCACTCGGACAGATCATGGTAGCGAATGGAGGGTGCCATGCCGAACCTAACCTCGATCCTGACCCGGCCCGAGCTCGGCGCATTCACGACGAGCCTGCCGATCCGCGCCTGGATGCAGGTGGCGCGAGAGCGTGCGCAACTGGCCGAGATAACCGGCGAGCAGCTGCGCGACATCGGGGTCGACCCGGCGGACGCGGCGCGCGAGGCGGCACGGCCGTTCTGGGATCTGCCCAGGAACCGCTTCTAGCTGCACACCGCTGCTAGCTGCACACCGCTGCTAGCTGCACACCGCTCCTAGCCGCATCGGCTGGACGAGGCGCTCAGACCAATCTCCGAAACCCAAAGCCGAATACGCCGTTCGAGAGACAGCGCGGTCCCGGCGCCGCAGCCGGGGCCGCATGTTCGCTTTGGCCTCAAGCCTGTCCGCCGGTCAGCGGATAGGCGGCGAGCTCCTCGTAAATCGGTCCGTTGCGGCCGAGAGTCGAGCGATAGAGCACGAACTCGTCGACCTCGAACGGCCCGGCCCTGAGCGACATCCGGCGCACGGCGAAGCTTCGCATCTTCTCGGCGTCCTCGCCCTTGAGGCCATTGTTGAAGCGGGCGAGCGTCACATGCGGGCTGTAGCGCATGCGATCCATGCGCAGCCCTGCGCCGCGCGCCGCCTGCAGCACTTTCTCGCGAAGATGCGACAGCATGGGTTCGGGCCGCACCTCGGCATGGAGCGAGCGCGGGCGCTCGCCACCGAAGAGTCCGAGGCCGTCGAGGGTCAGCTCGAAGGCGGGTGCGCGGATGCCGTCGAGAGCGTAGTGCACGTCCTCGACCAGCGGTTCGGGGTGCTCCCCGAGGAAGGCCACGGTGATGTGCAGGTTCTCGGGCGCGACCGGGCGTCCCGCGGGAAGCCCCGCCTGGGCTGCGGTGAGGGTGCGGACCACCTCGCCCGGCAGAGGTATGGCGACAAAGGCGCGGATCATCCTGGCACTCTCCCGGTCGGCTCCGGGGTGGCGGCGTTCCTCCGCCCGGCAGGCCTCTCGCCCCCCTTGCGACGTCATCCAGACCCGCCAAGCATGTGGGGCCTGTGGCCCGTTCGTGCGCTCGCGTTCGTGCCTGTCGAATACCGCCTGCCACCTCGGCGCGAGGTTAGTCGGTGGCCGGGTGCGGATCAACATCACGCGCGGATCGCGGACAGTCAATTTCGCGCTAACGGACAAGGAATTCCGACCTGCCCGCCGAGGGTCTTTGATCCGGGTGCCTCGTCATGCCCTCATTGATGGCCCCTTTCCCTTGAAACCACGGGCCGTTTCCCCGATATTCCATCTGGGCACGGCGCTTCCAGGCGCCCGTGGGCTGAACGTCAACAGTTGACCAGAGGGCACCAGATGGCGAACCCGACTTACATGCGCAGCCGCACGATTACCCGCACCGGGGAAATCGATGCCGGGTTGCGCGCTTACATGAACCAGGTCTACGCGCTGATGACCGGCGCCATGATCATCACCGGGGTCGTGTCCTACGTCGTCGGCATGGATCTGAAAGCTGCGCTCGCCGGCCAGGCAACGACCCTGCTGCCGCCGGGCCTGGTGATGGCGATGTTCTCGTCGCCGACCATGTACCTCATCATGTTTTCGCCGCTGATCGTGGTCTTCGCCTTCGGCGCGACGATCAACCGGATGAGCTTCAGCACGGCCCAGACGGTGTTCTGGGTGTTTGCCGGCTTGATCGGGCTGTCGATCGCCGACATCTTCGCGGTCTACACCGGGCACTCGATCGCGCGGACCTTCTTTATCGCCGCGGCGTCGTTCGGCGCGCTTTCGCTCTATGGCTACACCACGAAGAAGGACATCTCGAGCTGGGGCTCGTTCCTGATCATGGGCGTGATCGGCCTGATCGTCGCCATGGTGGTGAACCTGTTCCTGCACTCGGCCGCGATCCAGTGGGCGGTCTCGTTGCTCGGCGTGCTGATC
>NZ_JBZSYN010000040.1:0-9180 GCF_058622915.1 Thermohalobaculum sp.
CGAGCACCTGCCCGAGGCGGCGGCGACGGCGCTGGCGGCTTGGCTGATGAGCAAGCAGGAGCGCGGCGAGCTGGAGGTCGGCGCGATGATCTGCGACGACATCCGCGCGGCCCTCGCTCACGGCAACCATGCGCACGCGGCCGCGCTCCTGGCGGCGCTCAGGCACTTCCTGGCCGCGCATCCCGGGATGCGGCGCAAGGCGGCGCTCAGTCGCCGAGCGGCAGACCCTCGCGCCGGGGGTCGGCGCCGCCCTCGATCCCGCCGCCGGGACGCACCCGAATGATGTCGAGGCCCGAGGTCATCGACGCCTCGCCGAGATGGTGGCCCATGGCGGCCAGCGCCGCGGCGAGGCCGGGCGGCGCGGCGCCCTTCTCGAGCACGATCTTGCCCAGATTCCTGTCGGAGACGTGGAACAGCGCCGCCGCATCGGCCGGATCGGCGCCGAAGTCGAGCATCGCCAGCAGCGATCCGGCGACGTATTCGGGAATGCGCGAGCCGCCGGGCGAGCCGGTGAGGATGTAGGGCCTGGCCGGCGCCGCGAGCCGGAACACGATGGTGGGCGACATCGACGAGCGCGGGCGCTTGCCCGGCTGCACCGAGTTGGCCACGGGGGTGCCGTCCTCGGCGGTGGGCCTGAAGGAGAAGTCGGTCAGCTCGTTGTTGAGCAGGAAGCCGTCGGCCACGCGGCCCGAGCCGAAGGCGGTCTCGATCGAGGCGGTGATCGAGATCGCCAGCCCGTTTGCGTCGATCACCGACAGCTGCGTCGTGCCGGGGCTGCCGCCGGGCGCCTGCGGCGCGGTCACCGGCGCGTCGTTCCATGGCGGGTTGCCGGCCTGGGCCTTGCCCTGGGCGGCGTGGGCGGGGTCGATCAGCTTGGCGCGCGAGGCGAGGTAGCGGGGGTCGAGCAGCCCGCGCACGGGCACGCGGATATAGTCGGAGTCGGCGAGATAGCGGGCGCGGTCGGCATAGGTCAGCCGCGAGGCCTCGGCGAACAGGTGCCACAGGCGGGGGCTGTCGAGGCTGAGGCCGTCGAGCGAGAAGTTGCCCATCAGGCCGAGGATCTGGCCCACGGTGGTGGCGCCCGACGAGGGCGGGCCCATGCCGCAGACGCGGTAGCGGGCGCGGTAGTCGAGGCAGACCGGCGGGCGCTGTTTCGCGCGGTAGGCGGCGAGGTCGGCAAGCTGCATGGCGCCGGGGCGCGGGCCGGCATGCACGGCGGCGACGATGTCGCGCGCGATGCGCCCGGTGTAGAAGGCCTCCGGGCCTTTCCTGGCCAACAGCTCGAAGGTGTCGGCCAGCGCGGGGTCGCGGAAGGTGTCGCCGACCGCGAGCGGCTTGCCGCCGGGCAAGAGCAGGTCGGCGGCTTGGGAGGCGGCGAGGCGGTCGCGGAATTCGGCCACCTCCCCGGCCAGGCGCGGCGTCACCTTGAAGCCGTGGCGGGCCAGCCGGATGGCGGGGGCGAACAGGTCGGCCCAGGGCAGCCGGCCGTAGCGGTCGTGCAGCGCCTGCATCAGGCGCACCATGCCCGGGACGCCGACCGAGTGGCCGCTGGCCACGGCGACGAGGAAGGGCAGGGGCTTGCCGGTCTTGTCGAGGAACATGGTGGGGCGGGCGCCGAAGGGCGCGGTCTCGCGCGCGTCCCAAGTGGTCAGGCCGTGCGGGCCGTCGACCAGCGCGAAGGCGCCGCCGCCCAGCCCGCTCGACTGCGGCTCGACCACGTTGAGCGCGAGCAGCGTGGCGACGGCGGCGTCGGCCGCCGTGCCGCCCTGGCGCAGGATGGCGAGGCCGACCTTGCTGGCCAGGGGATGGGCGGCGACCACCATGTCGTGCCTGGCGGTGACGAGGGGGTTGGGCGCAAGCGCCCCCGGCGCCTCGGGCTCGGCCTTGGTCTGCGCGGCGAGCGGGGCGGGCAGGGCGAGGAGGAGGGCGATGAGGGCGGCGAAGAGGCGGGCGAGCGGGGCGGCGCGGCGCATGGGGGCCTCCGTGCATGGGGAGCCGGGAGGGCCATCCTGCCGTCTCGCGCGCGCGCTGCGCAAGCCTTCAGGCGGCCTGTGCCATGAGGCGGTCGAGCGTGGCCGGCCCGGCGATGCCGTCCGGGGCGAGGCCGGCGGCGCGCTGGAAGGCGGCGAGCGCGGCGCCGGTGCGCGGGCCGAAGACGCCGTCGGGGGCGCCGGGCGCGAAGCCCTCGCGGGCGAGCGCGCGTTGCAGGCTCATGACCGCCGTGCCGCTGTCGCCGGGGCGCAGGGTTGCCGGGCGAAGGGTTGCGGCGCCCGCGGTCAGGGCGGCGAGCGCCGCAGCGGTGCGCGCGCGCCGGTCGGCCAGCCCGGTGAGCCCGCCATTGACGATGCGCGTGACCATGCGGGAGTCGTTCGTGTCGGCCCAGTCGAGCGCCGTGCGGCCCTGGCGCTGGCGGGTGGCGAGATAGAGCGCGGCGATGCGCCAGGCGATGCCGGGGGCGGCGGCGAGGTCGGGCTCGGCCTCGAGCGCGAGGCCAAGCAGGCGGCCGAAGCGGCGGTAGTTGGCGCGGCCGGTGAGCTGGAGCCAGCCGCGGCCGCGATAGCGCCAGCCGTCGCCGGGGGCGCGGTTGCCCAGGCGGCCGCCATAGACGCGCTCGGCCAGCGCCTGCGGGTTGGCGACGCAGGGGACGGCGTCGCGGCGGCGGGGGAAGCGGCGCGGCCAGACCGCCATCAGGCGCTCGGGCGTTGAGTAGTTGAGCGATTCTTGGGCGCGCGTGAAGCCCGCCGATTCGTGGGCGCACTGGCCGATCAGGTGCGCCGCGCGCAGCGGCGTGGCCAGGGCGGGGGTCGCGGGGTCGAGGGCGGCGAGCGCCTCCGCCGCGCCAGCGGGCGCGCCGGGGGCGGCCGCCTGAACGGCAGCCTTGAGGTGCATGGAGCTCTCCGGAGTTGGGCGCGCGGGCGGGTCGGGCCCTTGGGCGCGGCCCGACTGTGGCCCCGGGATGGTGAAGGCGCGGTTAAGGGGGGCGGCGGCTCAGCCGCCGGTGACACTCATGTGCCGGCCGACCTGGCCGCGCACCTGGTGGCGCGCATAGTCGAAGTCGTGGCCCCTGGGCTTGCGCGAGATCGCCTCGCGGATCGCGGCCTGGACGGCCCCGTCGTCGGCGGTGGAGCGCAGCACGCGGCGCAGGTCCGCCGCGTCCTCCTGGCCGAGGCACATGTAGAGCGTGCCGGTGCAGGTCAGCCGCACGCGGTTGCAGCTTTCGCAGAAATTGTGCGTGAGCGGTGTGATGAAGCCGATGCGCTGGCCGGTCTCCTCGACGCGGGCGTAGCGGGCGGGGCCGCCGGTTCGGTAGTCGGTCTCGGTCAGCGTCCAGCGCTTGGCCAGATCGGCGCGCAGGTCGTCGAGCGAGTAGTACTGGTCGAGCCGGTCCTCGTTGCCGAGGTCGCCCATGGGCATGACCTCGATGAAGGTGAGGTCCATGCCGCGCTGATCGCACCATTCGACCAGCGTGTGGATCTCGTCGTCGTTGACGCCCTTGAGCGCCACGGTGTTGATCTTGACGTGCAGGCCCGCGGCCTGGGCGGCCTCGATGCCCTCGAGCACCTGGGCGAGGCGGCCCCAGCGGGTGATGCGGCGGAACTTCTCGTCGTCGAGCGTGTCGAGCGAGACGTTGACGCGCTTCACCCCGGCCGCGGCGAGCTGCCCGGCGAAGCGCGCGAGCTGCGAGCCGTTGGTGGTGAGCGTCAGCTCGTCGAGCGCGCCCGCGTCGAGGTGGCGGCCCATGCGCTCGAAGAAATGCAGGATGTTCTTGCGCACCAGGGGCTCGCCGCCGGTGATGCGCAGCTTGCGCACGCCGAGCGCGACGAAGTTGGTGCACAGCCGGTCGAGCTCCTCGAGGCTGAGCAGGTCGCGCTTGGGCAGGAAGGTCATCTGCTCGGCCATGCAGTAGACGCAGCGGAAGTCGCAGCGGTCTGTGACCGAGACGCGCAAATAGGTGATGGCCCGCTCGAACGGGTCGATCAGCGGCGCGGTCTCGGTCGCGGGCATGGCGGGCATGGGTCCTCCCTTTGTCCGTGGAATCTAGGCGCTTTTCGGCGGTTGGGCAATGCGCGCGCGCTCCATCCTGCGGAAACGCGTTGACAGCGGGGCGGCGGCGCGCATGGTCGGGGCGAAGCCAGCCACCGGAGGGACGCAGGGATGATTCTCTATGGTCGCAACCTTTCGCCGTTCGCCCGCCGCGTCGCGGTCTGGGCGGCGCTGCAGGGCCGGGCGCTGGAGCGGCGCGAGCTGACCGTGATGGGCGGGGACTTCGAGAAGATCCGCGCGGTCAACCCGGTGGCGCGGGTACCGGTGCTGGTGCTCGACGACGGCACGCGGCTGATCGAGACCTTCGCCATCTGCGACTGGCTGGACGAGACGGCGCCTGAGGGCCGGCGGCTGGTGCCCGCGCGCGGCCAGGCGCGGCGCGACTGCCTGCAGCGGGTGGCGCTGGCCAACTCGGTGGCCGAGAAGGCGGTGGCGATGGTCTATGAGCGCAACCGCCGACCCGAGGCGCTGCACTGGTCGGAGTGGCAAAAGCGCGTCGCGGGCCAGGTGCAGGGCGGGCTGGCCGAGCTGGACGCGCGCGTGCCGGCCGAGGGCTGGTCCGCCGCCGACGGCCCCGACGGCGGCGACGCGGCGGCGATCATCGCCTACCAGTTCGTCGAGGCGACCAATCCCTGGCTGCTCGAGCCCGGCTACCCGCGGCTTCAGGCGCTGGCCGAGCGGGGCATGGGGATCGAGGCCATCGCCGCGACCAAGCCGGCAGCCTGAGCGGCGCCATGGGCCAGGCAGCCGCCAACGAGGTCACGCGGGCGCAAGACTGGCAGGCGCTGTGCGCCGCGTTCCGCTGGCAGATGCCGGCGCGCTACAACATCGCCCGCGACATGTGCGAGAAATGGGCCGAGGCCGAGCCCGACCGGCTGGCGCTGGTCTATCTGAGGCCCGACTGGGAGGTGCGCAACTACAGTTTCGGGCAGCTCTCGCGTGCCTCGAACCGCTTCGCCAACGCGCTGGTCGAGCACGGCATCGGGCGCGGCGACCGGGTGGCGGTGCTGCTGCCGCAGGTGCCCGAGACCATCCTGGCGCATCTGGCGACCTACAAGCTGGGCGCGGTGGCGCTGCCGCTGTTCACGCTGTTCGGCGAGGAGGGGCTGGAGTACCGGCTGTCGGACTCGGGTGCCAAGGCGCTGGTGACCGACGAGGCGAATCTGCCCAAGGTCAACGCCATCCGCGAGCGGCTGCCCGAGCTTCAGACGGTGTTCTCCATCGACCGGCCCGGGCTTGGCGCCTGGGGCTTCTGGCAGGAGCTGGGCAAGGCGCGCGACCGCTTCGAGATGGCCGACACCGGCCCCGAGGACCCCGCCTTCATCTGCTATACCTCGGGCACCACCGGCCCGCCCAAGGGGGCGCTGCACGCGCACCGGGTGCTGCTGGGGCACCTGCCGGCGGTGCAGGTGACGCACGAGTTCCTGCCGCTGAGCGGCGACCGCATGTGGACCCCGGCCGACTGGGCCTGGATGGGGGGCCTGTGCAACGTCGCCATGCCGTCCTTGCGCTTCGGCGTGCCGCTGGTGGCGCACCGCATGGAGAAGTTCGACCCCGAGAAGGCCTACGAGCTGATGGCGCGGATGCAGGTGCGCAACACCTTCCTGCCGCCGACGGCGCTGAAGATGATGCGCACGGTGCCTGACCCGGGGCGCTTCGGCGCGGCGCTGCGCTCGGTCGGTTCGGGCGGCGAGAGCCTGGGCGCGGAGGTGCTGGAATGGGGCAAGGGGGCGCTGGGGCTGACCATCAACGAGTTCTACGGCCAGACCGAGTGCAACCTTGTGGTGGGCAACTGCGCCTCGATCATGGAGGTCAGGCCGGGCTCGATGGGCAAGGCGTTCCCCGGCTCGGAGGTGGCGATCCTCGACTCGGCCGGCGCCGAGGTGCCACCGGGCGAGGCCGGCGAGATCGCGGTCAAGCGCGGCGACGCAGCGATGTTCCTTAAATACTGGGGGCTGCCCGAGAAAACCGCGGAGAAGTTCGCCAGCAACGCCGCGGGCGAGTGGATGCGCACCGGCGACGAGGGGGTGATGGACGCGGAGGGCTATTTCTGGTTCGCCTCGCGCACCGACGACGTGATCACCTCCTCGGGCTATCGCATCGGGCCGAGCGAGATCGAGAACTGCCTGACCGGGCACCCGGCCGTGGCGATGGCGGCCTGCGTCGGCATCCCCGACCCGGTGCGCACCGAGATCGTCAAGGCCTATGTGGTGCCGGCGCCGGGGCAGGAGGGCTCGGACGCGCTGGCCGCGGAGCTGGTGGCGCATGTGCGCCAGCGGCTGAGCCCGCATGTGGCGCCGCGCGCGGTCGAGTTCATCGAGCAGATGCCGACCACGGCCACCGGCAAGATCATGCGCCGCGAGCTGAGGGCGCGGGAGACCGGAGGCAAGCCGTGAAAAGGCAAGCCATGAAGCTGACCGGGGGCTGCCTGTGCGGCGCGGTGCGCTATGCCTTCGAGGGCACGCCCGGCGAGGCCGGCTGGTGCCACTGCCGCATGTGCCAGCGCTCCTCGGGCGCGCCGGCGCAGGCCTATGTGGTCGTGCCGCTGGCGGGGTTTCACTATGTCGCGGGAGCGCCCGCGGTCTACCGCTCCTCGGCCCGGGGCGAGCGGCGCTTCTGCGCCACCTGCGGCAGCCAGATCGAGTTCCGCGACGCCACCACCCCCGGCGTCGTCTCGCTCAACAGCGGCACGCTGGACGAGCCGGCGCTGGTGCCGCCCGACCGGCACATCTGGACCTCGAGCGAGGTACCCTGGTTCGCCGCCGCGCCGGGCCTGAGGCGCTTTGCCGAGGACGGCTGAGGGGCGCGGGCCACGGCGCGGGGAAATCTGCCACGGATTCTGAGCATTCCGTGCTAAGCTGCTGCCCATCCTTTGATTCCGTGGGGTGAGACCGAAAGGAGGGGGCGGCAATGCGAAGGATTTCCGCTATCATGGCCGGGCTGGTCGCCGTGGCGGCGCTGGCCGGCTGCACGACAGGCGACAAGGCCGCGCAGGAGACGCCGGCCTATACGGTGGTGAGTTCCCAGGACAAGTTCGAGATCCGCGACTACCGGCCTCAGCTTTGGGCCGTGCACACCGAGCGCGGCACCTACCGCAGCTCCGTGGAGGACGGCTACATCCGGCTCGAGCGCTACTTCACCGGCAAGAACTCGGTGCCCGAGGCGATGCCGATGAAGCCGCCGGTGATGGTGCGCGACAATGGCGGCGGGTCGTGGAGCACCATGCTGCCGATGCCGGCGGTCTATACGCTGAAGGACGCGCCGCAGCCGAACGACCGGCGCATCCGGGTGGTCGAGCTGCCGGCGCGCCGCGTCGCCGCGGTCAAGTTCAACGGCGAGCTGGGCGAGGCGGTGTTTCGCGAGCAGGCGGCGCGGCTCGACGCCTGGCTGAAGGCGAAGGGCATTGCGCACAAGCGCGACTTCACCATGGCGCGGCTGGACCCGCCCTGGGAGCCGGCCCCCTGGCGGCACAACGAGGTGCTGGTCACGCTGGAGTGAGGCGCATCGCGGCCCGGCGGCGACAATCGGGCGCCGGTCCGCCTGCCCTCAGGCCTTCGGCTCGGAGGCGACGCGGAACGGCCGTGCCGGCCTTGGTATGGGCACCGGCGGCACGCCACGGCGGTAGAGCACGATGTGCAGCGTGCCTATCCCGGTGAAGGTGCGCGTGCCGAGCATCTTGCCGTCGACGATCTGGTAGGTGGCGCTCTGCTTACCGTAGACGAAGTGCAGCTTGCCTTCCTTGTCGATCCAGCCGGTGCGCCGGAAGGCGGTGGGTGGCTCGTTCCACGGCGCATAGGGCGCGTGCATGTCGACCAGGTCGACCTTGCCGTCGGCGTAGACCCGGTTGATCAGCAGGTCGTGGCACCACACGTCGTTCCAGGCGCCGCCGCCCCACTTGCCGAGAAAGCGCTTGTAGCGCTCGGGCACGTTGGCCGGGGGCTTTTCCACCTTGATCTTGATGTACAGGTCGACGGTGTAGCAGTCCTTGGTGTAGACCGCCTTGTGGGGCGGCGGCGGCGGCTTGGGGTCGACCTTGGCCTGCTTGACGCTGCCCATGCATCCGGCCAGCGCGACGCACGCGGCCAGGAGCACTACTCTCCGCATGGCTGAACCTTCCTCGTCCGACTATCGTTACACGTGTCTTTTTTTCGCACTCTACTCGACAGTGACCGATTTGGCGAGGTTTCTCGGCTGATCGACGTCGGTGCCCTTGGCCAGCGCCGCATAATAGGCCAGGAGCTGGGCGGGCACGGCGTAAAGGATGGGCGCGATCAGCGGCGCGGCCGCGGGCATGCCGATCACCCGCCAGGCGCCGTCGGCGCCCTCGCGCGCGCCCTCGGGGTCGGTCACCAGGACCACCCGGCCGCAGCGCGCCATGACCTCCTGCATGTTCGAGACGGTCTTGCCGAAGAGCGCGTCCATCGGCGTCATCACCACCACCGGCACGTCCTCGTCGATCAGCGCGATGGGGCCGTGCTTGAGCTCGCCAGATGCATAACCTTCGGCGTGGATGTAGCTGATTTCCTTAAGCTTCAGCGCGCCCTCAAGCGCGATGGGATACATCGCGCCGCGGCCCAGATAGAGCACGTCGCGGGCGCCCGCGATCTCCTGCGCCACCTGCGCGATGGCGGGCTCGAGCGCCAGCGCCTCGCCGACGAGGCGCGGGACCTCGAGCAGGAGTCCGACGAGGTCGCGCTCGCGCGCCGCGTCGATGCGCCCGCGCGCGCGCGCAGCCAGGATGGCGGTCGCCGCGAGGGTGAGCAGCTGGCAGGTGAAGGCCTTGGTCGAGGCGACGCCGATCTCGCGGCCCGCCATGGTCGGCAGCAGGAGCCCGACCTCGCGGGCGATGGTGCTCTCGGCCACGTTGACCACGCCGATGGTGTGGGCGACGCGCCCCTGGACATGGCGCAGCGCGGCGAGCGTGTCCGCGGTTTCGCCGGACTGGCTGATGAACAGCGCCGCCTCGGTGCCGGTGAGCGGCGGGTCGCGGTAACGGTATTCGGAGGCCACGTCGATCTCGACCGGGATCTTCAGATAGCGCTCGAGCCAGTAGCGCGCCGTCAGCGCCGCATGGTAAGAGGTGCCGCAGGCCACCATGACCATGCGCTCCGGCAGGGGCGCGGCATGCAGCTGTGC
>NZ_JBZSYN010000041.1:0-19656 GCF_058622915.1 Thermohalobaculum sp.
CTGTCCCTGCAGCACCTCAACCTGGCGCAGCTTCGCGACTATCTCTTCGGGCTTGTCTCTTTTCCCAGCCATTCCCCGGTCCTCCTGAAAACGGGACAAAATCGTCCCAACGGGTGGACCACTTCAATGGGGCTGTTCCAGAAAGAAGGTCGGAACCACCCAGCGCACCGCCAAGTGTGCTTTCCCTGTACGCTTACGACCGCCCCGATCACTGATCCACTCCGGCAAATCCAATTCCCTGCTTTTTCGCGCAGGGAATTGCCACTTAAGTCGCTGGCATCGCGCCCCTTCTCAGACGGCAAAACCCCGAATTCCGGTCAAAACCGGAAAAATTCCCTGCCAATTCCCTGCTAGCAGGGAAATTCGCCTGAGCGAACCGGGCGATGCTGCGAACTGAGACGGAGGGGGAAATTCGGGCGGGTAACGCCGGTCGCGAACGTCTCAGGGAACAGCGAATATCGCTAACTCCCGGAATGTCGGGGGTATTTCAGGACTAAACCGCATTCAGGGAAAGAGACCGGACTGGGTGGCGGAGAGGATGGGATTCGAACCCACGAGACCCTTTTGGAGCCTACTCCCTTAGCAGGGGAGCGCCTTCGACCGCTCGGCCACCTCTCCGCCGCCCCGTGTACGGTTGGCATGGAGCCAAGTCAACCGCCCCACGCCGCGCACCCCGGAGCTTGGCGGGAATGCGGTCTGATCGCGGTCCATTATCGTGCGCGGTCGCTGGCCGGAACCGCGACACTATCTATGTCTTAGGCTGCGGACGGAGAAGCATAGTGACGTCGAAGGATGACAGGATCGGAATTCGGGCCCGGATCGCCGGGCGCGTGCAGGGCGTGTGCTTCCGTGCCTGGACCCAGCGGGAAGCCGAGCGCCGGGGCCTTGCCGGCTGGGTGCGCAACGAGCCCGATGGCACGGTCCGCGCCCTGTTCGTCGGGTCGCGCGAGGACGTGACGGAGATGCTGGAGCACTGCCGCAAGGGGCCCGCAGCGGCGCGCGTTAGTGATGTCGAAACCGAGCAGGTCGTGCCCGTGCCCGAGCTGGTGGCCTTCCGCGTGACCGGCTGAGGTGGGTGGGGGCCGGCCTCAGAGCCGGCGCATCCGCGCGAAGCCGGCGGCGAGGTCGGCGATCAGGTCGTCCGGATCCTCGAGCCCGACATGGATGCGCATGAGCTGGCCCTGCGACCGGCCGGGACGGGGCCAGGGAACGGCGCTGCGCGGCGGATTGCGCGGCAGCAGGAGGCTCTCGAAGCCCCCCCAGGACGAGCCCATGCCGTGCAGTTCGAGCCCGTCGAGGAAGGCGGCGAGGTGCTGCTCCGAGCCGATCCCGGGCTTTAGGGTGAAGCCGAAGAGCGAGGAAGCGCCGAGGAAGTCGCGCTTCCACAGCGCATGGCCCGGATCGTCGGGCAGGGCAGGGTGAAGCACCTCGGCCACCTCGTCGCGGCCACGCAGCCACTCGGCCACAACGAGTCCGTTCTCCCAGTGCCGCGGCATGCGCACCGCCAGCGTCCTCAAGCCGCGCATGGCGAGATAGACATCGTCGGGTGCGGCATTCAGCCCGAGTTGCTTCCAGCCCTCGCGCAGTGCCGGGTAGGCGGCCTCGGTTGCAGTCACCGCGCCCATGACCAGATCGGAATGTCCGGCGATATACTTGGTGATGGCCTGGATCGAGACATCGACCCCGTGCACGAAGGGCTTGAAGTAGAGCGGTGTCGCCCAGGTGTTGTCGAGCATCAGCGTGACGCCGCGCCGCTTCGCCTCCTCGGCGATGGCGGGGATGTCCTGCACCTCGAAGGTCAGCGAGCCCGGGCTCTCGGCGAAGATCACCTTCGTCTCGGGCCGGATCAGGTCGCGGATGCCGCTGCCGATCAGCGGGTCGTAATAGCTGACCTCGACGCCCATGCGCGTCAGCATGGTGTCGCAGAAGCGCCGGGTCGGGCCGTAGCAACTGTCGACCATGAGCAGGTGGTCGCTCGCCGAGAGATACGCCAGCAGCGGCGCCGTGCAGGCGGTGAGCCCGGTCGAGGCCAGTCGCGTGCGGAAGCCCCCCTCGAGTGCGGCCACCGCCTCCTCGAAGGCAAAGGTTCCGGGCGTGCCGTGCACGCCGTAGGTGGTGGCGTCGGCGTCCTCGGTCCGGCTCATCTCGCGCAGCGCGGCGAGGGTCGGGCTGAGGATGGTCGAGGCGTGGTAGACGGGGGGGTTGACCGCGCCGTGGTTTTCCTGCGGGCGACGGCCGGCATGGGTCGCGCGGGTGGCGTCTTTCATCGGATTCGCGGCTCCTTGGGACGGGCGGCGGCACCTTAGCCCGCGGTCCGTGACGGTCAAGGGCAAGGCGGTTGCCGCGACTATGCTTGACGTTGCGGACAGAGGCTGCTCAAATCCGCCGCCGGGGGGAGCCCCAAAACGAACGAAAATGCGGGGGAAAGTCCCCGCTCCGCGCCTTGCGCGGATCAATCAGGGAAGAGGTTCACAATGAAAGCATCTTTATTCCTCGGAACTTTGGCAGGCGCCGCACTCGCGGTCAGCATGGCCAGCGCCAACACCCTGGACGACGTGAAGGCGAAGGGCTTCTTGCAGTGCGGCACCAACACCGGCCTCGCAGGCTTCGCGTTCACGGACTCGAACGGTGAGTGGCACGGCTTCGACATCGCGCTGTGCCGCGCCATCGCGGCAGCGATCTTCGGCGACCCGAAGAAGGTCAAGTTCACACCGACCACCGGCAAGACCCGTTTCACGGCGCTGTCCTCGGGCGAGATCGACGTGCTGGTGCGCAACACGACCTGGACCTACTCGCGCGACGTTGACCTGAAGCTCAGCTTCCAGGGCGTGAACTACTATGATGGCCAGGGCTTCATGGTGCCGAAGTCGCTCGGCGTGACCTCGGCCAAGCAGCTGGACGGTGCCACGATCTGCATCCAGACCGGCACGACCACGGAGCTCAATCTGGCGGACTACTTCCGCAAGAACAACATGACCTACGAGCCAGTTCCGATCGAGACCAACGCAGAGGCGCGGCAGAAGTATCTCGCCGGGGCGTGCGACGCCTATACCACCGATCGCTCCGGGCTAGCTGCGACGCGCGCCACCTTCGAACACCCGAAGGACCACGTGATCCTTCCGGAAGTGATCTCCAAGGAGCCGCTCGGGCCGGTGACCCGGCAGGGCGACGATGGCTGGGGTGACATCGTCCGCTGGACGCTGAATGCGCTGATCATTGCCGAGGAGAAGGGCATCACGCAGGCCAACGTCAAGCAGATGGCCTCGAAGCCGACCGATGATCCCGAGGTGAACCGCCTGCTCGGCACCGAGGGCGAGTATGGCAAGATGTTGGGCCTCAGCAAGGACTGGGCGGTCAACGTGATTGCAGCCGTGGGCAACTATGGCGAGATCTTCGACCGCTATATCGGTCCGAACACGGACATCGGGCTCGACCGCGGTCTCAACGCACTCTATACGAACGGCGGCATCCTCTACTCGCCGCCTTTCCGCTGATCGCGCGGACCCGGGCGCGCCCCGCGTGGGCGCGCCCTCTAGCGTCGGCAGGGAGGGAAGGCCGATGAGCGTTGCGTCCGAGCCGCAGGGCGGAGGATTCCGTATTGGAATGCTCCTCTCCGACACGCGATTTCGCTCCTATACAATTCAGATCATCGCGCTTGCCGTCGTCCTGGTGTCCGTTGCCTGGCTCTTGGACAACATGTTCCGCAACCTCGCGGCGCTGGGCAAGGACATCAGCTTCACCTTCATGCCGCAGCCGTCGTCCTACGACATCAACCAGACGCTAATCCCCTATACCTCGCGCTCGACCAACGCCACGGCGGCGGTGGTCGGAATCCTAAACACCCTGCTGGTCGCGGGACTGGGCTGCTTTACCGCCACCGTGCTGGGCGTGGTGGTCGGCGTGCTTCGCCTGACCAAGAACTGGATCGTCTCGAAGCTGATGACGGTCTATATCGAGGGACTGCGCAACGTCCCTGTGCTTTTGCAGATCATTTTGTGGGCGGCGGTGTTCAACGAGAGCCTGCCGCACCCGCGCCAGGTCAAGCCCATGCTGGGCGGCGTGCTGGTGCCGACCAACCGCGGCTTCTATCTGGCCTCGCCGATCTTCGAGAACGGAGCTGCCTATGTCGGCGTCGCGCTCCTGCTCGGTATCATCGCGGCGGTGCTGTTCAAGCGGTTCGCGAAAAAGCGGCAGGAAGCGACCGGCGAGATCCTGCCGACCTTGTGGGTCGGCCTTGCCTGCATTGTCCTGCCCCCGCTGGTGGTCTTCTTCGCGCTCGGTGGTCCGATCCATCTCGACTACCCCGTGCTCAAGGGCTTCAATTACCGGGGCGGATTCTTCGGGCGAATTTCCCTGGTGGCGTTGTGGATGGCGCTCTCGCTCTACACTTCAGCCTTCATCGCCGAGATCGTGCGCGCGGGGATCATGGCGGTCTCGAAGGGGCAGACCGAGGCGTCATTCGCCCTGGGGCTGAGGCCCGGGCGCACCATGCGGCTGATCATCCTGCCGCAGGCCCTGCGGGTGATCATCCCGCCGCTGATCTCGCAATACCTGAATCTGACCAAGAACTCGTCGCTGGCCATCGCCGTGGGCTACATGGACGTGACCGGGACGCTGGGCGGCATCACGCTGAACCAGACCGGGCGGGCGATGGAGTGCCTGCTGCTGCTGATGGGCTTCTATCTCTCGATCAGCCTGCTGATCTCGGCGGTGATGAACCTCTACAACGAGCAGGTCAGGATGGTCGAGCGCGGCACGGCCACCGGCTTCGGATTCGGCTTTGCCAAGCTGTTTGACCGCGGCTCCTCCTGGCAGACGCTGACGCGGGGCGATGCGCGCGATCATCCGGCCTATGGCATCGATGGCTGGCTGAACCTCGTGGTGCTGTTCTACGCCGTGGTGCTGGCCATGCTGCTGTACTACGTCTTCATTGACTCGTCCCGGCCCAGCTACTGGACCTGGCCGATGTCGGAGAAGGTCTCGGCGCTCCTGATGACCCTGGGCTTCATTGGCGCGCTGCTCACGTCGCTGTTCAAGCATTCGCGGGCGGTGGACTTCGCGGTGCTGTGCCTGATCGTGTGGGTGATGGCTGCAGCCAGCGGCTTCCCGCTGGGCCAGCTGGTGCCGGGAATCAGCGGCGCGGTGGCCGTGTTCATCGGCACGGGCGCGCAGGTCGCGATCATCGCCTACATGGTCTACGGCACGCGCCCGAACGTCACCTATCTGAACCGGGTTCGGAGGGCGGCGGCATGAGCGGGACCCATTCGCAGACCGTTGCCTATGTGGCGGAGACCCAGATCCCGCCCTCACCGCCGCCTCTGGCCGAGCGGGGGGCGATCCGCTGGCTGCACCAAAACCTGTTCTCTTCCTGGTTGAACGGGATTCTCTCAGCGGGCGCGCTGACCTTCGCCGTGTGGGCGCTGTGGCGCCTGCTGCCGTGGCTGGTCTTTGACTCGGTTTGGAACGCCTCGAACCTCAAGCAATGCCGCGAGCTCGGCTCCGGCGCCTGCTGGGCTGTAGTGCACGATCGCTACCTGATGTGGATCTACGGCTTCTACCCGGACCAGCTGTTCTGGCGACCGGACCTGGCCTTCGTGCTGCTTTTCGTGGCGATGGCGCCGGTGCTGTTCAACAACGTGCCGTTCCGGCGCGGTCTGCTGGTTCATACGGCGCTCTACCCGGTGATCGCGTTCTGGTTGATATGGGGTGGTACGATCTGGGGCATCCTGGCGGTGGTCGCAGGGCCGGCGGTCGGCTATCTGGTCGGCTTCAAGCTGGGCCGGTTGCTGTACGGCCGGGACAGTTTCATTGCCGCGCTCGCGGTCTCGGCGCTCGCGGCTGCGCTGTGGTGGATGTTCGCCGTCATCCCGATCGACGGTGCGCTGACCCAAGCGATCGGCTTTGTCGGCCTGAAGTACGTCGAATCCGCCAAGATCGGCGGCTTCCTGCTGACCTTCATCATCGGCATGGGCGGTATCTGCGCCTCTCTGCCGCTCGGCATCCTCTTGGCGCTGGGGCGCAAGTCGGACCTGCCCTTCATCAAGGGCCTGAGCGTGATCTTCATCGAATTCATCCGCGGCGTGCCGCTGATCACGCTCCTGTTCGTTGCCAACGTCGTGCTGGCCTATTTCCTGCCCCCGGGAACCGAGTTCGACCTGCTCCTGCGCGTGCTCATCATGGTGACCATGTTCTCCTCGGCCTACATCGCCGAGGTGGTGCGCGGCGGGCTTGCCGCGCTGCCGCAGGGCCAGTACGAGGCTGCCGACGCGATGGGGCTCGACTACTGGAAGTCGATGCGGCTGATCGTCCTGCCGCAGGCGTTGAAGATCTCGATCCCCGGGATCGTCAACACCTTCATCGGGCTGTTCAAGGACACCACGCTGGTCAGCATCATCGCCATGTTCGACCCGCTGGGCATCATCGCCCCGATCCGGGCGCACCAGGACTGGAACGGTCTGGTCTGGGAGCCCTACCTGTTCGTCGCTGCATTCTTCTTCGTGTGCTGCTTCAGCATGTCGCGCTACTCGATGTATCTGGAGAGAAAGCTGGAAAGGGCGCGTTGAGGCGCGTCCCGCATTGACCGGAGACTGGACCCATGGCTGAGCCGGCTGAAGACATCCACACC
Organism: Thermohalobaculum sp.; assembly: GCF_058622915.1. Classification (NCBI taxonomy): domain Bacteria; kingdom Pseudomonadati; phylum Pseudomonadota; class Alphaproteobacteria; order Rhodobacterales; family Paracoccaceae; genus Thermohalobaculum; species Thermohalobaculum sp. Next base: position 6,626 of record NZ_JBZSYN010000041.1, read on the forward strand.
GACCGTTCGAAGATGAAGATCTCGAGCGAGGTGATGATCCAGATCAGCAACATGAACAAGTGGTACGGCGAGTTCCACGTGCTCCGCGACATCAACCTGACGGTGCATCGCGGCGAGCGTATCGTCGTGTGCGGCCCCTCAGGCTCGGGCAAGTCGACGCTGATCCGCTGCATCAACCGGCTGGAGGAGCATCAGCGCGGCGAGATCGTGGTCGACGGCATCGAGCTGAACTCGGACCTCAAGAACATCGACAAGATCCGGGCCGAAGTCGGCATGGTGTTCCAGCACTTCAACCTGTTCCCGCACCTCACCGTGCTGGAGAACTGCACGCTGGCGCCGATCTGGGTACGCAAGACGCCCAAGCGCGAGGCCGAGGAGACGGCCATGCACTTCCTCAAGAAGGTCAAGATCCCCGAGCAGGCGCACAAGTATCCCGGCCAGCTGTCGGGCGGCCAGCAGCAGCGCGTGGCGATCGCCCGGGCGCTGTGCATGAAGCCGAAGATCATGCTGTTCGACGAGCCGACCTCGGCGCTCGATCCCGAGATGATCAAGGAAGTGCTCGACGCCATGATCGAGCTGGCCCAGGAGGGCATGACCATGATCTGCGTCACGCACGAGATGGGTTTCGCCCGACAGGTGGCCAACCGTGTCATCTTCATGGATGCCGGACAGATCGTCGAGCAGAACGAGCCGGAGGAGTTCTTCCACAACCCCAGGAGCGATCGCACCAAGCTGTTCCTCAGCCAGATCCTCGGGCATTGAGCGCGGCCTCGCAGCCGGTGTGATATCCATCACAGCGCCGATCCGCGCGTTGCGCTAGCTTCGTCCGCGATGGCAGGGCGGTTGCCGACTCGGCACCAGGGCCCTGCAAAAGGACCGGGCGAGGCTGCGATGACCTATCTGCTCTATCCGCTGGTAATCGCGATTGCGTTGGCCGTTGCGCTGGTCTCCGCCGCCGCCTACACCTTCTGAGCGGCTTCAGGAGAGCCCGGCGCGGTCCGCCTTCAGTTCGCGTGGCGCTGCAAAGGCGCTGAGTTCCGCCATGGCCGGGCCGAGGTCGGCCCAGCGGCTGATCTCGGCCTCGAGCACGGCGATTGCCGCCGTGGGGAACTTCTCGAAAGCGCGCCTGTCCTGGGGATTTCGAACGCGGTGGACCAGGAGGCGCAAGAGCTCGCCCAGCCCTGGCTGGTGGCCGAGGACGACGACGCGGGCGCAGCTTTTCGGCAGGCGCCTGAGCTCGCCGAGCAGCGCCGCCGGCATGGCCTCGTAGAGACCGGTCCGGATTTGCGGCGCGGGGATTGTGGGCACGGCCGCGCGCATCAGCTCGAGCGTCTCGCGCGTGCGGCGCGACGGAGAGCAGAGCACCGTGTCGGGCAAAAGACCCTGCGCCCCCAGCCAGCGCGCCATTAGCGGCGCCGCTTCGCGCCCCCGCCTGGCCAGCGGGCGGTCGCGGTCGTCGAGCGTGCGGTCCTTCCAGCTCGATTTCGCGTGGCGCATGAGGATCAGGGTCTTCATGCGGGCTTTGCCCGTCGCGAGCCGTCGAGCCGGCGAGCGCGGATGAAGGCCTGCATGTGGAAGCCGCACTGGGCGCGCGGTGGCGTTGCCGCTCGTCCGGCCGGGCAGGCGTGGCGCACGCGGCAGCCGCCCTCGCGGCAGGCCCGGCCTTGCGCGGATGTGATGTGGGCGACGCAGCGCTCCACATCGTAGCGGCCGCTGGCGAAAGCGTCGGCCGGGCAGGCCGTGAGGCACGGTGCCGGGCAGGCAGGGCAGGGCGGGTCGGCGTGCGGCCGTCCGAGTTTCAGGTCCACGGGGAAGCCGAGGGCACCCCGATAGGAAAGCCACAGCCCGCGCGCGGGCGAGACCTGCATGCCCACCGGCGATGGCGCGGCGCCCTCGCCGCGGGCGGCCCAGCGCTGGAAGGGCAGCCAGGGCGGGCCGTCGAAGGGAAACAGCGGACGCGCGCCCAGCGAGGCGCCGATGCTGTCCAGCACCCGCCGCGACCAGCGGTCGAGCGGGTCGGGTCCGCCGTCGGCGCATTCGGGGCTCGCCGTGAAGGCGGACCAAAGGGCGCCCCCGCGAGCGCCGATCAGCACCAGGGTGGCGATGCCGCCGGGCACACCGTCGCCCTGGGCCGGGTGGAAGGCGCCGACGGCGGCGAGACCGTGCGAGGCGAGGGCGGCGTCGAGACGCTCGAACATCGGCGATACCCGTGTGGCGGCGGCCCGCTGTGGCTCAGGCGGTGATCAGCGTGCCGGCGCCGTGCGGCGTGAAAAGCTCCAGCAGCAGCCCGTGCGGCGTGCGGCCGTCGAGGATCACGGCGGCCTCGACGCCACGGTCGATACCGTAGAGCGCGGTCTCGACCTTGGGGATCATGCCGCCCGAGATGGTGCCCTCCTCGATCAGCTTCGCGATGTCGGCACGGGTGAGGCGGGTCATGACCTGGCCCTCGCGGTCCTTCACGCCCTGCACGTCCGTGAGCAGCATCAGACGCGAGGCGCTCAGCGCCCCGGCCACCGCACCGGCCGCGGTATCGCCATTGACGTTGAAGGTCTCGAGCGGGTCGCGGCCGGCCCCGACGGGTGCGACCACGGGGATCAGGTCGGACTTGATGAAAAGCTCGAGGACGTGCGGGTTGACCGCCACGGGCTCGCCTACGAAGCCGAGGTCGAGCACTCGCTCGATGTTGCTGTCGGGGTCCTTCTTGCGCTTCATTGCCTTCTCGCACACGATCAGGTTGGCGTCCTTGCCCGAGAGGCCCACGGCCTTGCCCCCCTGGGCGTTGATCGCGGCGACGATGCGCTTGTTGATGGCGCCGGCGAGCACCATCTCGACCACCTCGACGGTCTCGGCGGTGGTCACCCGCAGCCCCTCGGCGAACTCGGAGGCGATCTTGAGCCGCTCGAGCATCTGGCTGATCTGCGGCCCGCCGCCGTGGATCACTACCAGGTTCACGCCGCACTGTTTCATCAGCACGATGTCGCGGGCGAAGGAGGCCATGGCCTCGACGTCGCCCATGGCGTGGCCGCCGAACTTCACCACCACGGTCTTGCCGTCGTAGCGCTGGAGATAGGGCAGGGCCTCGCTGATGATGCGCGCCGTAGCCAGCCAGTCCCGTTTCATCTGCCGCTGGATCTCCATGATCGGGGCCCTCCGGTTCCCGTGGCGTAATACCGTCTCGGGCCGTGCTTTGCCAGTGCGGGGCGGCGGTTCTGGTCCGCCCTGGGGCGCCGCGACGGGACCCGATCGTGGCCTCGAACGAGCGTCCAAATTTGGACGCTGCCTAAGGTATTGATATTAAATACATCCTCGCGCAGTCCTTTTTCGGACACGGAAAATCGGACCGGGAGAGCCGAACGAGCGGAGCCCTGTATTGCCGTCGCGTGTCGCGCGTGGGCTTGCGTTCGGCATCCTCGAGCCGAGCCCGACAGTGAGGGCGAGCGGCCGGGTCAGCCGCGTGCCGTGGCGGCCGCGAGCAGCGTGGCCACCGTGGCGCGCAGAAGCTCGACGCCCTGGCCCTTCTGCGCCGAGGTGACAAGGATCTCCGGGTGCGCCGCGACGTGCCGGGCAAGGCCGCTCTTGACTGCCTCGAGGGTGTGGGCGAGCTCGGCCGCCGGGGGCTTGTCGGCCTTGGTCAGGACGATCTGGAAGGCCACCGCCGAGCGGTCGAGGAGGTCGAGGATCTCGTGGTCGACCTGCTTGATGCCGTGGCGGGCGTCGATCAGAACGAAGGCGCGGGCCAACGTCGCCCGCCCGGCGAGATAGTCGCGCAGGAGCGCCTGCCAGCCCGCGACCTTGAGCTTCGGCGCCCGGGCGAAGCCGTAGCCGGGCAGGTCGACGAGATAGCCGGCCGCGCCCAGGGCGAAGAAGTTGATCTCCTGTGTGCGGCCCGGCGTGTTCGAGGTGCGCGCCAGTGCCTTGCGCCCGGTGAGCGCGTTGATCAGCGAGGACTTGCCGACATTCGAGCGGCCGGCGAAGCAGACCTCGGGCCGGTCGCCGCCGGGCAGTGCTGCGATGGCCGTCACGCCCTTCATGAAGTCGCAGGGACCGGCGAAAAGGCGTTGCCCGCGGGCGAGCGCCTCGGGCTCCGCCTCGATGGCGACGGCGAACGGAACCTGCGGGGGATTCACGGGGCGTTCGGCCGGGCCTGTCAGGCCCGGCCGCCGCTGCGCCTGCGTCCGCCGCGCTGGCCTGACCGGCCAGACGACTTGGCACCCGAGCGCTGCCCGGACTTGCCGCCGGACTTGCCCGCGGCCGCGCTCTCGCCAGTGACCGAGGCCGTCTCGGCGTCCGCCGGGGCTTCCGCCTTCTCCGGCCCCGCCTCGGCTTTGCTGCCGGCCTTAGACGCACCGACCTTGCTCTTGGCGCGCTTGCCGCCGCGCGTCGGCTTCAGCCCCGACTTGATGTTGCCGAGCAGGTCGACCTGCGTGCCCTGGCTGCGCATGATGATGTATTGCTGCGAAAACGTCAGCACGTTGTTGGCGCACCAATAGATCACCAGGCCCGAGGCGAAGCGGCCGAGCATGAACATGAAGACCCAGGGCATCCAGGTGAATATGGTGCGCTGGGTCGGGTCGGCCGGCGGTGGGTTCAGCTTCTGCTGCAGCCACATTGTGATGCCGAGCATGATCGGGAAGAAACCGATCGAGACCGGCTCGGCGAAGGCGGGAACATGGTAGGGCAGCAGCCCGAACAGGTTGATCCACGAGGTGGGGTCGGGCGCCGAGAGGTCCCTGATCCAGCCAAAGAAGGGCGCGTGGCGCATCTCGATGGTGACGATCAGCACCTTGTAGAGCGAGTAGAAGATCGGGATCTGCAACACGATCGGCAAGCAGCCCGAGGCGGGGTTCACCTTCTCCTTCTTGTAGAGCCCCATGATCTCCTGCTGGAGCTTCTGCCGGTCGTCGCCGCACTGCTCCTTGATGCGCTCCATCTCGGGCTGGAGCTTCTTCATCTTCGACATCGCCACGAACGACTTGTAGGCCAGCGGGAACAGGCACGCCTTGGTGAGGAAGGTCAGCGTGATGATGGCCAGCCCCATGTTGCCGACCAGCCCGTGGATGAAGTTGAGCAGGCGGAAGATCGGCTTGGTGAGGAAGTAGAACCAGCCCCAGTCGACCGCGTCCACGAAGCGATCGATGCCCATCGTGTTCTGGTAGTGCCGGATCAGGTTCACCACCTTGGCGCCCGAGAACAGGTGGCCCGTGCTGGCGACCGTGCCGCCGGCGGGGACGCTGACCACGGGCAGGCGTGCCTCGGTGCGGAACTCGTCGACGGTGCCGGGCTCGAGCACGCGGTAGACCGCCTGGAAGTTCTGGCCCGGCTTGGGAATCAGGGTCGACATCCAGTACTTGTCGGTGAAGCCGAGCCAGCCGTTGTTCTTCACGTCCTTGATCTCGGCGGGGCCGTGCTCGGCCGGGATCACCTTGAAATCGCGCATGCCGCCGTAGCCGGGCTCGGAGAGCTTGCCGTCGAACATGCCGATGGCACCCACGTGCACGCGGAAATGGCTGGCCTTGGGCTCGCCGCGGCGCACGATGGCGCCGTAGGGGGCGAGCGTGACCGCGGCGCCGGTGGTGTTCTCGACCGATTGGGTGACGGTCAGCATGTAGTTGTCGTCGATCTGGAACTTGCGGCGGAAGATCAGGCCCTTGCCATTGTCCCAGCGCAGCACGACCGGGGTCGTCGGTGTGAGCTTCTTGCCGCTCTCGACGGTCCAGGGCGTGGTCGGGACGGGCAGGGGGCCTGGATCCTCGTTGACGGTGCGCCGCCAGCCATAGTCGATGAAATAGGGACTTGGCCCCCCGGCCGGGTTGAGCAGCGTCACCGTCGGCGCCCCCGGCTTCAGGCTCACGCGGTAGCGCGAGAGGTGCAGGTCGTCGAGCCGGCCACCCCTGAGGCGGATGGACCCGGTGACGGCGGGGGTCTGGATCGGCACGCGGGGATTGGCGGCGATAGCTTTGGCGCGGCTGAGCGGCTCACCCGAGCGCTGTGGCACCTTGGTGGCGCCCTGGGGCGGGACGGCCGTGGCCGGCTGGCCGGCAGCGGGCTTGCCTGCGCCGGATTTCCCCTGGGCCGGCGGAGTGGGGGCCGTCTTGCTCCCAGTGGCCTGCTGCGTCCCCTGCTGCCCGGTCGTAGGCGCCGGGTGCGGCGCGAAGGCCTGCCAGGCGAAGACCACCACCATGGCCAGCACGGCCGCAAGGATCAGGTTTCGAGACTCGTTGTCGCCGCCCATTCAATTTCCCCAGGCTGTTCGCGCCTGCCTTGAAACCTCTGAGCGGCCCGAGGTCAAGGGGTTTCCCCGGGGATGCGCTGAGGCGTCACGTCCGGGGAACGGTTCGGGGCGAGTGAGGCGAAGTCGAACAGCGCCGGGTCGGCGAGGTGGCCGGCGCGCACATTCATCAGGGCACGGAACATGACGCCGCGCCGGCCGGGGCTGTGGTGCTCCCACTGGTCGAGCATGGCCTTTACCTGCTGGCGCTGCAGACCCTCCTGGCTGCCGCACAGATCGCACGGGATGATGGGAAAGCGCATGGCGCGGGCGAAGCGCGCGCAGTCGGCCTCGGCGACGAAGGCGAGCGGGCGCAGCACGGCGAGGTCGCCGTCCTCGTTCACCAGCTTGGGCGGCATGGCGGCGAGGCGGCCGCCGTGGAAGAGATTGAGGAAAAAGGTCTCGAGGATGTCGTCGCGGTGGTGGCCGAGCACGACCGCGGCGCAGCCTTCCTCGCGGGCAATGCGGTAGAGGTGGCCGCGCCTGAGCCGCGAGCACAGCGCACAGTAGGTTTTGGCCGCCGGCACCTTCTTGGTGACGATGGAATAGGTGTCGCGGTACTCGATGCGGTGCGCGATGCCGCCCCGCGCCAGGAAGTCGGGCAAGACCGTGGCGGGAAAGCCGGGCTGACCCTGGTCGAGGTTGCACGCGAGCAGGTCCACGGGCAGGAGACCGCGCCACTGGAGCTCGATCAGCGCGGCCAGCAGCGTGTAGCTGTCCTTGCCGCCCGAGAGACAGACCAGCCAGCGCTCGCCGGGCCGCACCATGGCGTAGGTCTCGATTGCCTCGCGGGTCTGGCGCAGGATGCGCTTCCGGAGCTTGCGGAACTCGAGCCCCGCGGGGGCGTCGGCGAGGATGGCGGGGAGCTCGACGGCCGGGATGGCGTCCTTCATGGGGTCTCTCGCTTGGTGTGAGCGGATACGGTCACGGCACCGGAGCCGTCATGTCAGGAATCGCGGCGCTCGGGCACGGGATCATAGCCCGAGCCGCCGCCGGGATGGCAGCGCAAAATGCGGCGCAGCGTGAGCCACGAGCCGCGCAGGGCGCCGTGCTTGTCAAGCGCCTCAAGCGCGTATTCCGAGCAGGTCGGCTGGAAGCGGCAGTTCATCCCGAGCCAGGGGCTGACCACCAAGCGGTAGGCGTGGACGGGCACGGAGAGGATGCGGGCGAGAAGGCTCATCTGACTGGCCCATGCAGCCGGTCGAGGGTGCGCTCGAGGTCGGTCACCAGGTTGGCGAACGTGCGGGCGACGGTGGTCTCAACCCGGGCGATCAGGACATAGTCCCAGCCCTCGCGGCCCCTGACCGTCAAGACCCGGCGGGCAACCTCGCGCAGGCGGCGTCGCGCGCGGTTGCGCACGACCGCCTTGCCTACCTTGCGGGAGGCGGTGAAGCCGACGTGCATGCCTTCCGCCTCGCCCGGCCGGCGGCGGCCCTGCAGCACCAGACCCGGCGCGTGGGCGCTGCGGCCGCGCGCGCAGGCACGGAACTGGGCGCGCGTCTTCAGGGTCGGGAGAGGACGCAGTGCGCCGGACGGCGGTGCGTTCAGGACCGGCTCCGTCTGGTCGAACGGCGCGCGGGACGGCGGCTTGGGCATGGCAGCGGGGCGCTCGCGCCCCCGGGGCTCAGGCGGAGAGACGCTTGCGGCCCCGCGCGCGGCGGCGGCCCAGGATTTTCTGGCCGTTCTTCGTGGCCATGCGCGCGCGGAAGCCGTGGCGGCGCTTGCGGACGAGCCGGCTCGGCTGATAGGTGCGCTTCATCTCATCCTCCGTTGCCCGAAGCGACGGCCATTCGGGGCTTGCGCGGGTTCGGCCCGGCGCCCCGCTCCGGCCTTCGTCGCCGCAGCGGCGGGGAGGGCGTGCCCCACGCCGCGCTGGCGGAGACGCGCCTATAGCCCGTGGTCCGGTGCGTGTCAATGTACCTGCGGCAAGTGGATTGCGACTGGCTTCAGGTGCCGGAAAATCAAGCCGCCGTGATAGGGACTGGCGGGTTCGGCGAGGGTCGCGCAGAATTTTCGGGATCGCAGCGAGGGCAGCGTGAAGCGAGGAAATCGGGACGTGACATCCGCCGACGAGGCAGAGCGCGGGGGAAATGAAGTGCCCGACACACCGCGGCGGTGGCTGCGTTTCGTGCCGATCGCGGTGATCGCCGTCGGCGCGCTGCTGGCCTGGTGGTTCGCCGGCGACCGGGTCAGCTATGAGGCGATCGAGAGAAATCGCGAGGCGCTGGTGGCCTGGCGCGACAGCAACATGGGGCTTGCTGCCCTGGCCTATGCGGGCGTCTATGTGGTCTCGGTGGCGTTCTCGGTGCCGGGTGCGATCTGGCTGACCATGGCCGGCGGTTTCCTGTTCGGCACCGTCCTCGCGACGGTTCTGACGGTGTTCTCGGCCACCGTGGGGGCGACGTTGATCTTCCTGGCGGCGCGCTCGTCGCTGGGCGCCGAGCTGCGCCGACGGGCCGGGCCCTGGCTGGGCCGGGTGGACCGGGAGGTGAAGCGGGGCGAGATCAGCTTCCTCCTGGTAATCCGGCTGATCCCGGCCATCCCCTTCTTCGTCGCCAACGTGCTGCCGGCCTTCGTCCGGGTCAGCCTGGTCAACTTCGTGTGGACCACCTTCGTGGGCATCGCACCGGCGACCGCGGTGATCAGCTCGGTCGGGGCCGGGCTGGGCGAGGTGCTCGACAGGGGAGGCAAGCCTGATCCGGGCGTGATATTCGAGCCCTATGTGCTCGGGCCGCTGCTCGGGCTCGCTGCGCTCGCCGCCGTGCCGTGGATCCTGCGGGCGCTGCGGGGCGTGGACTAGAAGCGAAGTCCGGAGGGGAGGGCGATGGGCCAGCGCATCACGGCTGATCTCTGCGTGGTCGGGGCCGGCTCCGGCGGGCTGACGGTCGCCGCAGGGGCGGCGCAGATGGGCGCCCGCGTCGTGCTGGTCGAGCGCGGCCGCATGGGCGGCGACTGCCTGAACTATGGCTGCGTGCCGTCGAAGGCGCTGATCGCCGCTGCGAAGGCGGCCCAGCGCCACCGCGGCTCGGGCCCGCTCGGCGTCGCGGGCGACGAGCCCGCCGTCGATTACGGGGCGGTGATGGATCACGTCCGCCGCACCATCGCCGCCATCGCACCCAACGATTCCGAGGAGCGATTCGAGCGCCTCGGCGTGCGCGTGATCCGCGCCCATGGCCGGTTCACCGGCCCGGCCGAGCTCGAGGCCGGCGGCCACCTGATCGCCGCGCGCCGCTTCGTCGTGGCGACGGGCTCCTCGCCCGCCGTGCCTCCGATCCCGGGGCTCGAGGCTGTGCCCTGCCTGACCAACGAGACGATCTGGGAAAACCGCGTGCGGCCGGAGGCGCTGGCGATCATCGGCGGCGGCCCGATTGGGCTGGAGCTGGCGCAGGCGCATCGGCGGCTCGGCAGCCGCGTCGCGGTTCTGGAGGCGGCGACGGCGCTTGGCCACGAGGACCGGGAGATCGCCGCTGTCGCCCTCGACGCGGTCCGCGCCGAGGGCGTGGAGATCCGCGAGGGTGCGCGCATTGCCAGGGTGGACGGGGAGGCGGGCGCCCTGCGGCTTTTCTTCGAGGGCGGGGCGACGGTGGAGGCGACGCACCTGCTCGTTGCCACGGGGCGCCATGCCAATGTCGACGATCTTGGCCTGGATGCGGCGGGGATCGAGCACGACCAGCGCGGCCTGACGGTCGATGCCGGCCTGCGCTCGGTCTCGAACCGGCGGGTCTATGCCGTCGGCGACGTGACGGGCGGGGCGCAGTTCACGCACCTGGCCAGCTACCATGCCGGCCTGGTCCTTCGCAGCGCCCTGTTCCGCCTGCCGGTCAGGCTGCGCACGGGCCACGTGCCCCGCGTCACCTTCACCGATCCGGAGATCGCCCAGGTCGGCCTGACCGAGGCGCAGGCGCGCGCGCGCCATGCCGGCGTCGAGGTTCATCGCGTTCCGTTCGCCGAGAGCGACCGGGCGCTGGCCGAGGGCGCGAGCGGGGGGTTGGTGAAGCTGGTCGTGGGGCGGCGCGGCCGCATCCTCGGCTGCTCGATGGTCGGGCCGCAGGCGGGCGAGCTGATCCATGTCTGGGCGCTGGCGCTTTCCGCCGGGCTGGGGCTCAGGGCGATGGCGGACTTCGTCGCGCCCTATCCGACGCTGGGCGAGGTGTCGAAACGCGCCGCCGGCGCTCATTACACCAAGCGGCTGTTCGGGCGCCCCTGGCTGCGCCGGGCCGTGCGGCTGCTTGCCCGCCTGGGGTAGCTGGCCCTAGAGTGGCGCCCGCGACCAATCTCTTTAGAGGGGGTGATGGCGCTATTCCGCGGCCTGTCCGGACGCCTTCTGGTGCTCACAATCGCCGTGGTCATGCTCGTCGAGGTGGCGATCTTCGTCCCCTCGGTGGCCCGTTTCCGGCTCGAATACCTCAGCGAGCGGGTCGTGCGGGCCCAGATTGCGGCGATGAGCGTTCTGGCGGCTCCCGATGGCATGGTCTCGCCCGAGCTGCAGGCGCAGCTGCTCGGCAAAACCCAGGCTCTGAATATCGTGCTTCGTCAGAAGAACGTGCGCACCCTGATCCTGTCGCGGGGCGCGCTGCCCGAGGTCTCCGCCACCTACGACCTGCGCCAGGTCGGTGTCCTGGACCTAATCGGCGATGCAATGAAGCGGATGCTGGGCAATGGCAACGACATCATCCGCGTGATCGGTCCGGCCACGGGGCTGAAGGCGCAGGCGATCGAGATCACGCTGGACAGCCGACCGCTGCGGGAAGCGATGATCGACTATGGCTGGCGCATCCTGCGGCTGTCACTGCTGCTCTCGGTCGTTACCGCCGTGATCATCTTCCTGGCCGTGCGCCGCTTCGTCGTCTCGCCGCTCATGCGCGTGATCGGCAACGTCAAGGCGTTTCGAGAGAACCCGGAGGATCCCGAGCGGATCATCCGGCCCTCGAGCCATCTGGGCGAAGTGGCCGAGGCGGAGCGCGCCCTTGCCGCAATGCAGCGCGACGTGCTGGCGGCGCTGCGTGAGCGCGCACGGCTTGCCTCGCTGGGCGAAGCATTGGCCAAGGTCAGCCACGACTTGCGCAACATGCTGGCGACCGGGCACCTGATGGCCGACCGGCTCGAGACCAGCCGGGACCCCCTAGTGGCGCGCACGGTGCCCAAGCTGATCGCCTCGCTGGACCGGGCGATCAGCCTGTGCCAGCGCACGCTGGACTACGGCCGCGCGGAGGAGGCGCCGCCCGTGCCGCGCCAGGTGCGCTTGCGGGCGCTGGCTCAGGAAGTGGTGGAGGGCCTCGGCCTGAGCGGCGACGGCATGGTGCGCTGCCGGATCGACATCGCGGAGTCCGAGACCTTGCTGGCCGATCCCGAGCAGTTTTACCGCGTGCTGGCCAACCTGATGCGCAACGCGGCCGAGGCCATATCCTCGGCTGGCAAGCCCGGGGAGATCGTCGTGAGTGCGGGGCGCGAGGGCGCGCAGCACGTGATCCGCGTGCGGGACACCGGCTCGGGAATGCCGGCGAAGGCGATGGAGAACCTGTTTAGGCCGTTCCGCGGCGGCGCCCGGCGGGGCGGCGCGGGGCTGGGCCTGGCGATCGCGCATGAGCTGGTGAGGGCCCATGGCGGCCGGCTCGAACTGATTTCAAGCACGACCGCGGGCACGGAGTTCGCGATTCATCTTCCCGCGTCTCCCGGGGGAGCCCGTTGAGATGACGGGCCCGCGGATTTCACTCTTGCAATGCCCTGGCCCCGCCGCTAGATAGCGGGCGCACTCCGCGGAGCGCAGGCGGCACGCGGCCGGCAGGCACCGGTAGCTCAGCTGGATAGAGCACCAGACTACGAATCTGGGGGTCAGGGGTTCGAATCCTCTCCGGTGCGCCAATCTTTTCAATAAGTTAGCTGGATCAGTGAGTTAGCGCGGTTCAGGCGTGTCGACATTATTTCGGCAGGTGGTTGGAAAGCCGGGCGGTGGGCTGGCCCTTTCTTCTTTCGAACGGAAGCCGGCGCCCTATGTGGGGGATGCTTTCGCCAGCCACGCGGCGAGACTCCGTGACTGATTGAGATCATCTCCCCCTGCAATCGATTGTCCCGGCTCGCTATGCTCGTAACGAGGCGGATCACCACGAACGACATGGGCCGATCAAACAAGCCGATCGGCAAGACTGACCTCGTTGACCGACGTCAATGCAATGCCCGCAAGGGGGCGCGATAATCCGCCCGCTGCAAAAGCGTATCGGCAGCGATTTCGGAATGGGGGGCACTATGAGTGACATCATCCTCTTCGCCCATCCAACGTTCGGCGTGCTCGGGATCCTCGCTGCGGTCTGGGTCTTCGTCGAAGCGTTGAACGCGAGCGAAGCGAACCGTCAGCGGATCTGGATCGGCACGCTGATCGTCGCGGCTTTCATCGTCGCGACCTGGCTGCTCGGTGGCTACTGGTATACCCACTTCTACGGGGCCGAGAAGGCCGCGATCCTGAAGGGACCGCTGCCTTGGGCGCACAGCTTCTTCATGGAGACGAAGGAGCATTTGTTCTTCGTCGTGCTGATCCTGGCGCTCTATCTGCCCTTCATTGGCCGCCTCGACCTGGCGCGCAACGCTGCGGCCAAGGCCATGACGATGGTGGTCTGCGCCCTGATCGTGCTGAACGGCCTGGCGATCGAAGGCGCGGGCGCACTGATTAACTTCGGCGCCAAGATGGCCTTCATGCATGCCGGCGCCGGGTGAGGAGACAAGCCATGAATACTCCAACGCAAGTCACCCACCCCGCCGGCGTCGACAG